>JAYUFI010000963.1:0-1250 GCA_043738805.1 Planctomycetaceae bacterium
GCTGGGGTCGAGCGAAGTGAGCCCCCAGCCTGCGTTTCGCTGGGGGCTCGCGTTGCTCGACCCCAGCCACCCAACCCGAAATTCAAGAAATGACGAAGCACTAGGTTGCGCTGAAGCGTTTTTTTCGGCTCAAGTTGAATCGGAGGACATCATGCGACGCCGCTTAGCACGTCCGTTCGGGAAGTCGATCTCGTCATCGAGATTGATCTCCTCGTTGATGGCGCTCGCTGTATTGTGGGCCTTGTATGCTCGCTTCAAAGACCCAACGACGTGGGCCTGGATGACCAACGAGAGCTTGGAAAACGTGGCGTCTGCGGCAGAGTCACCGGTGCCGAAGTCGCAGACCGCCGAGATAAGATCGGAAACGATCGTTCCTGGTCCCAACGAAGAAGATGGCGATGCGCTTCTCAAGCTGCGTAAGTCACTCGGTGTTGTTGAAGACAAGACGCCGTTGCAACCGTATGAGATGTTGGCCTATTGGCAGATGATGGCGTGGTCCAGAACGCGACCGCTTGTCGAGTTTGAAAAGACCGCTCAGCGCGATGTGCCGTTCGCTCAACTGTGGGCGGAACCGGACCTCTTTCGAGGTCATGCCTTGCGTTTGCGGATGCACGTGCGACGCATCTTGAAGTTCACGGTTGCAGAGAACCCGTTGGGGTTGAAGGACGTTTATGAGCTTTGGGGTTGGACCGAAGATTCTCGCTCGTACCCGTTCGTCGTGGTTTTGCCAGAGCTTCCCGCTGGGCTGAAGGTCGGCACCGATGTCAGCGGCGAAGTGGTCTTCGTGGGCTACTTTTTGAAGTGGATGAGTTATCAAACATTCGACACGAAGAAGGTGAATTACTCGCCGCTGCTCGTGGGACGCTGTCGCATCATTGCGGCGGCAGGTCCACGCTCAGCGGCGGCTGGCTGGGAAGCTGCGTTCCTCGCAATCGCTGCGGGAGTCGCCGGGCTTGGCTTCACGACTTGGTACTTGCTGAACTCCAGCAAACGCGGTCGCATGACACTGCCGCCGTCGGCCACGCTTCCCGATTCGTTGCCGGAGTCGTTTTTCAAAACGGCTGGGCATTCGGGAAGTGACGGCGAATCGTTTTCGGAATCAGAGCCTCGCCCCGCATGGTTGCCTGTTGAGTCAGAACAGGCGGTAGTTGGGAGCAAAGAGTAGCGCGGCGAAGCCGCAAGTACGTAGCCGTCACGCTCCGCGTGGCGAGCCGATCCTCGCCAACGTCCTGCGAAGCAACCGGCTCGTC
>JAYUFI010000964.1:0-9135 GCA_043738805.1 Planctomycetaceae bacterium
CTCCAAGTGCTCGACCTTCAGCCGAGGCAAATCTTCAACCTTCGGAATGCGCCACGGTTCGGCACCGTTGGCGATGTAGCCGTCGGACAAGAACATGACCGGGCACATAAACTCGGTCGCGATCCGGAACGCTTCCTGAATCATCACGAAGCAATCGCCAGGACCGCTCGCCGCGACGATCGGAATGGGCGATTCGCCATTGCGGCCGAACATCGAGAGCAGCAGATCGGACTGCTCTGTCTTCGTCGGCAGGCCGGTGCTCGGTCCGCCGCGCTGAACGTTGATGATGACCATTGGCAATTCGGTCATCAGGCCCAAGCCCATTGCTTCGCCTTTGAGGCAGATGCCGGGACCGCTGCTGGCGGTGACCGCCAACTCACCGGCGAAGGCACCGCCGACGACCGCCGACATCGCGGCAATTTCGTCTTCGGCTTGAAAGGTCTTCACACCAAAATGTTTCAGCATGGAGAGTTCGTGCAGGATGTCGCTGGCTGGCGTGATCGGATAACCCGCGAAGAAGACCATCTTGCCGGACAACTTGGCCAGCGTCGCCAAGCCCATTGCCACCGCTTCGTTGCCGGTGATCTTGCGATACTTGCCCGGCTGAAGTTTGGCCGGTGGAACGTGATAGTGGACCGTGAAGGCTTCCGTCGAGAAGCCGTAATTCATACCGGCTCGCAGAGCGCGCATGTTGGCTTCAGCGATTGCCGGATTCTTGCCACCGAACTTGGTTTTGATCCAGTCTTCGGTCGGCTTCGGATCGCGATCGTACAACCAATAGGTCAATCCGAGTGCAAAGAAGTTGCGGCAGCGATCCGCCTCGCGAGTCGACAAACCCAAGCCCTCAACTGCGTCGCGATTGAGTCGCGCCATCGGCACCTTGTGCAGACGGAACTTGGCCATCAACTGGTCGTCGTCGAGCGGGTTTGCCTCGTACAATGCCTTTTGCAAGCCGCTCTTGTCGAACGCATCTTCGTTGACGATTAACGTGCCGCCGCGTTTGAGGTCCGCGATATTTGTTTTAAGTGCGGCCGGATTCATCGCCACGAGTGTGTCGAGCTCATCGCCCGGTGTGAAAATGTCGCGGTTCGAGAAACAGAGTTGATAACCGCTCACGCCGAACAGCGAACCAGCAGGGGCACGAATTTCAGCCGGGAAGTCAGGCAGCGTACTGACATCGTTGCCGAACGCGGCAGAAGCGTTCGTCATTTGATTGCCGACGATCTGCATTCCGTCGCCGGAGTCGCCGCAGTAGCGGACAACAACTGTTTCAACACTCTCAAGTTTTTTGCCGTTCGTGGAAGCCGGAGCCTCCGCTGTGACCGTCGACATTGCGTATGCAACTCCTCGTTTGCGGTAGGAACAAGTTCACCATTGGTTCAAGGCAGGAGCGGGACGAGCGCTCCGAAGTTGTCTCGACTTTGCCGTCACTTTGTCAATTGAGCAATGCGTCCTGATTAGGCAAAGTCTTTGCCCGTCATTCATCGGCAAAGTGGCGTCGCGAGCATCCCTTTTCTCCGCCAAGAGAGCGAGATGAAAAATCGCAAGCTGTCTCTGATGTCACCCAGCGGTGCCTCAACGGATCGCGCACGGCAAGCGATCGCTGCCTATTCCTCCAAGATTGCCCGCTTTAAGCGGCTTGTTGTCTTGTGAAAGACATCTTGTGTCATTTCGCGAATTCCACGTATCGTCCTGACCCTTCCTTAATTTGGCGACCCCTTCGCTGACCATCGTCTACATCGTCCTTCGCGATGGAACACTCCCTCCCAAAAAACTTCCGCACACTAACCTCCACTTCATCTTTGTTGAAAGGTTTGTCGCCGTGAAGCCCTTTCGTTCTCTGCAAACTGTTGTGGCCTTTGTTGCCACGCTTCCGTTGTTGTGTCCTACGTGGGTGCATCGCGCCGTGGCGGATGATTTGCCGCCCGCCGCATCGGTGTCGCCGCGCGATTCAGTTCGTCCACAAGACGTGCGTCCGGTGGATGTCGTGCTTGACATCGGCAACCATATATCAGGCCGAGTGGTGACCTCGCTCAATCAGCCGATTGTTGATGTGGAGTTGATTGTCACTCAGGGACGCCAAGAGGTTGCTCGTGTTTTCACGAACGAGTTTGGAGTGTTTCAGGTGCGGCTTCCGCGAGGCGGTGTCTATGTGTTCGCGACGGCTCGCTCGATGTCGGTTGTGCGGACTTGGACCGCCACGGCCGCTCCGCCAACTGCAGTTGAAACGATCACGCTCATCGAGCGATTGGTGATTCGTGGACAGGACGAGAACTGCGAGCCTAAACGCGGCCACGGTAAGGGACTGATGTTGTTGGCGATCACCGCCGCACTCGCTGCTGCGATCGCCATTCCGTTGGCGACGATCGACTTTCATGAGGATCATGAAAAGCACAAAGCAACTTCTCCCTGATTTTTTCTCAAGACGTGGTTCATATCGCGGGTGTCGTTCTGCCGATCTTTAGCGTGAAGCTTTTCAATGGAATGAATTCCCCCTCTTTCCTGCTTCAACATGTTCGCTTCGGAAAGGATTCTGCGATGCCCCTCACGTCTCGGTTCAGTAAGTTCGCCGCTCTTTTGGCGGCGATTCCGTTGATCATGCCTGGAGCAATGCCGTCGGCTTCCGCGAAGGAGCCTGTGCGATCTCGACTGCTTTCAAAATCGCAGACTGCGGAGCCGAAGCTGGTTGATGTCGAACTACTTCCCGGCAATGTGATTTCCGGAGTCGTTCTTTCGGCGGAAGGCGTTCCGCTGGCTGGTACGGAAGTTGTCGTTTCCGTAGGTCGCTACGAGTTGACTCGCGTCATGACTGATCAGGCGGGCGAATTTTTCGCCGAGGTTCCTCGCGGCGGCGTCTATGTCGTCGTGGCTGGCAGCAACGCAATGCTCGTCAGAGCGTGGACGACTGCGGCGGCTCCTCCGAATGTTCCGAATCGAATCACATTGTCTCCGCAGACAACGGTGATTCGCGCTCAAAGTCCAGGTGGTGGAATTGATCCGCTTCTTGGTCTGCTAATCCTCGGTGGCATTGCTGCTGCGATCGCGATTCCGGTGGCACTCAACAACAGCGGCCACGATAGCCCGAAGCACAGCACCAACAATCGCACGACAAATCCGTCGGATAACGCGAACCTCGTTCCACATTCACCGTAAGGCGGGGATCATCCTTTGAGCCGATTCAGTATCGCCCAAAGATGATGTTCCATGATCTGATCGCCTCGCAAAATCTTCGGGCCGATGGTCACTGCCCAACAGGGCCGGTCGTTGATTTCGGCACTGCGGAGTTTGACCAAATCCTTTTGCGTGACGAGCAACATGTCAGCGGACACGGCAATCGCTTGATTGCCGAGTCGCCTGAGATCGTCTTCTGAAAAGTGGTGGTGATCCGGAAACGCTACGAAGTCAGCAACGATTGTTCCGAGTCGTCTGAGCGTTTGCTCAAACGATGCTGGATTTCCGATCCCACAAAATCCGAGGCAGCGTTGACCGGTGACTTCACTCAAGGGTCGCGTTGTCCCCTCAGTATTCAACAACGATGTCGGTTGAAATGACAACTCAACCACGCTGGCGACCTGCTGATGTCGTACCAACTCCGTGCGAATCGCCGTCAACTCCTCGGGCGAGACCAAGTCGGCTCGTGTGATGAAGATCAAGTCCGCGCGCGTGATGACACTGACTGGCTCACGCAACAATCCGCGCGGCAAGCAATGCCCGTAACCCCACGGATTCAGCGCGTCGATCAAGACGATGTCTAAATCGCGGTGAATTCGGCGATGCTGAAAGGCATCGTCGAGGATGAGCAACTCGCAGCCACCGTCTTGTACCGCTTGCTTCGCCGATTCAATGCGATCCGAGTTAAGCCAGTGAGGCACGCCGGGGCAGAGTTGATCGAGCACCAACTTTTCGTCATTGGCTTGATCATCGAATGACTTGTAGCCGCGACTGAGCAAGCCAACTTTGATTCCCGCATCGCGAAACCAATTGGCCAAGAAGGCGACAACAGGCGTCTTGCCCGTTCCACCGGTCGTGAGATTTCCGACGCTGATGACCGGTGCCTTCGCTTCAAATGGCTGCCGCAGTCCAAAATCAAACGCCGCATTTTTGCCGGCGATTCCGCAGCGATACGGCCACTGAGCCGACCACAACGCCGCACGTAACAGACTTGTCACGAGCCCACGCCGTCGGCCAGACATCACTTCGCGGACGAACTGTTCCATCGTGTCTGACTCGCTTGCACTATCTCTGGAAGCCAATTTCAAAACAAAAAACACAAGCACGACATGCCAGCGAGTGGTCGATCGTTTTGTGACGTTTACCTCTCGCTGGCGCGTCGTGCTATTTGAGACCGCGTCTATTGAATGGCGATGACTTTGGCCGTCCCTCGATTTGGCCGTCGTTCGATCGTCGCCGTGTAGCGAACGATCGCTCCTTCGCGGTACGTCCACGTTTCGGTCACTTGACCTGACGTGGCAATGCGCGTGACTGATGACGGGGCACCCAAACATCGCAGCAATTGGGCGGGAGTCATGTCCTTGCTAGGAATTCCTCGGCGAATGTTCATTTCGATTTGTGCGTCGGCGGATTGTGCGACCGATGCTTCAATGGTCGCGGCGCTCGCATTCGGATTGATCCACTTGCCGTTGATCTCTTTGAAGCCGAGCTTCGTCAGTCGTTCGATGATGTTGGCGTTCGTCGGAGTTTGCTCGATCGCTTCGAGCAACAGTGAACCGGCTCCCGCTTGATCCTGTAAGAGTGCGAGTCGCTCATCCGACAGTTGAATCAAACCAGTGACGCCATCTTTGCGCAACGACTTTTCGCGGCGTGCGAGCCAGCGAGTGATCGCCTCCTTGGCGAAGTCTTCCAGCTTCCGCTCGCGACAACGCTGAATGAGATCGTTGAGTTGCGTTCGCGAGAGCGTGCTCGAATTTTGCGACTGATAGGCCAAATTCTGATCGCGATGCTTCTCCGCCGAGGCGTGCTGTTCGGGAATCAGTTCGTCAATTCGGTCGGCGATCTCCGCACCGTTGCTGCCGTCCGCCTTCGTGATGCGCGCGATCGCTGCCGCTGCCACTTCGAGATGAAACAGCCGGTGAAAGACCGGGCGATTGGCTGCATCCGCGTTGTGATAACTGAGAACCGGATTGCGACGATACTCGTTGGCCAAGAGCGGTAAGACATCGTTGGCCTTTTGCGCTGCGCCAGCGAACTCTGCATCGAGCCGTTTGAGAAAGACAAAGAGCGGGTCTTTCATCAAGTCAATCTCCGCATTGAGGTCAGGCGGAGGCGGAGTCTTGCGGAGTGTTTCCCATTCGAGCCAATACGCTTCGTGCAACAACTCAAACGCCGCAGCATCTCCGACACCTTCGGCTCGCGCGCGTTCAGAGAGTTTGCGAAGTGCTTCGGGAGTGATCTCTGTGAATTCCGAACGCTCGATCCTCAGACTTTTTAGACGGAGGTTCTCAGCCTCTTTGAGTAATCCGTCGTCCTCATAAAACTTGCCACGAGCGGCGGCCCAATCGGCGAGTTCGTACCAATCCTTCGAGGTACTGCGTGAGGACGAGAGCTTGTCTTTGCGCTGCTTCACGGTTTGCAAATCGGTCGGAAGTTCTTTGATGCTGTCGATTTCAAAGAACAGCTTGCCGTCACTCTCTTTGGCCAAGCGTCCGGAGATTTCAACGACCTTGGAATTGCCGATCAGCTTCGGCAGCGGCCGGCTTGACCGAAACGTCAAATCGCACGCTTTGAATTTCACGTAGTTCTTGGTGACGATCGTCGTATGCCCTTCGACGCGAAAACTGGAACCAACAAGGTCTGCCCATTTGTCTTTGAACTCGACAAAACTTTGGATCGACTGCGCTCCGCCACCGGCCGCGAAGGGGCGTTGTGAGGTGAAAGACAGCATCAGAACGACGAGCACTCCCCAACTAATCCGAAGCGTCAGCGAGGGCGGGCGCTTGACGCGGCTCCGAACGCGGAGCGTTTCAGAGCGTTCGTCCTCGCTCACGCTTCGGGTGACATCGTGCATCGAGTCTCTCGCAGCGATTCGCATCAAAGCGATCATGGTGCGACTCCGATCCAGCGGCTCTGTTCAAGGAGCAATGCTCGCAATTGTGCTTCGGTTCGAATTTCATCGGGGACAAGTCCCGCTGCAATGAGCAGATCAAAGTTGGCCCACAAGAAGCCGGTTGTGGGATTCAAATCCAAATCCCATTGCGATTTCTGAACGTTCCAACGAAGCGATTTGATTTGTGCGGCGAAGATGATTTCACGCTGCTCCGAATCATTCACGTTGGGATCGGCATTGTTTGCCTCGTTCTGATTCACATTCGCAGCGTCGCGATCTTTCGCTTCCACTGGTTCACCAGCGACTGGTTGGACTGGCGGCGGAGGTTTCGTCGGAATCTTTGAGAACGCGGGCAGACTAACCGCGAGCGATAATGCGTCATCATCAATTTGCACGCGCTGTTCCCAACTGAGAGCCGCGTTGTCTGCGGATGAGCGAGTGATCTCCGTTTGCAGCACGACCCAGCGTCCGATATGCAGATGAGCGAAATCGGACTCTGCGGCGGCGGCATCTGTTTTTTGCTTCGCCTGACGTGCGGAGACGAGGATGTCAGGAAGTGATGCTTGCAACAGTGCGTTGATTGCGGTGAGTTCCCGATGTTGTTGTCGAGCTTGTTCTGCTGCGATGTCCGTCCGATGCAACAGGTCAACGGCGTGAGCCGCTCGTTCAAACTCTTTGGCCGCGCTCAGCAAATCTTTCTTTTGCAGCGCGGCGGTTCCAGCTTCGACAGCGGCGGTGTAGTCGCTCTCCGCGCGTGAGAGAGCCGCGCGACTCCACTGCCACCAACCGGTCAGGCCGAGAACCAACAGCAGGCTCAGCACGACGATCCGCAGCGACGTGAATTGACGTCGCAGAGTTTGGCCCGTCTGCCACAATGTCTGTTGCACTGATTGACTGAATGAAGCCTGAGGCGAATCAACTTCGGAAGTGGGTTGCGTCGCCGCTGAAGAACTTTGGGACGCGTTCTTTGCCACAAGCTCGTCGGGCGACGCTGGCGATTTTGTCGAGCGTTGCGGTTTCGGGGCCTTTGCCGGTCGCACCTTCTTCATCAACGGACGCGGATAAACATCCAGCGGCAAAATAAAGAAAGGTTCACCGCAAGTCTTGCAGAGAACTCGCTGGAACGACTCGCGACGCGTGGTCTCGATTGTTCTGCCGCAAGGGCAAGGAATTTGGATTGGCTCCGGAACGATTTCAGCGGCACGACCGCTGAGAGCATCCCTTGCCCGTGAGAGCCAGCCCGACATTTCGTTCATCCTCGAAACCGCCACGAGTCCTGTTTTCTGCAATGCCGATTATGGGAGGGCTGAAATCAATCGGTCAACCTGGGACCGAACACGAAAGTCTTGAGCGGCGTGTGAAGCAATTCCGAATGATCCCGCTAAGACAATTGTTTTCTGCTCGCTGGTTCTGTGGATTGAAGAAGAGATGTTGGCCTCGGTGAGTACGCGGACTTGTCGGATTGCGAAACTCATATCGCGGCGAGGCCGCATGGCGGCACGACGCGGAGCGTCGCGCCACAAAACAACGCCCGATGTAAAGCCCCGTTGAAACGCGTGCAACAAGTGAAGACATGGTATTAGCACCTCAATCGACTGACCTGCCTAAGTTGCCGTTGAAGCCTGGCCGTTGGACGGTCGGGTCTGCGGCAACTTGCAGTTATCGAGTTGTCGGTGCTGGAGTACAGCCGCGTCATGCTCTGATTCTGTGCGGCGGAAACGCGATCATTTTGAAGAGCTGGGATGCCCGCACGTGGGTCAACGGCGCGCCGGTTCGTGGTGAGGTGAAGCTCAATGGCGGCGATCGACTCCTGATTGGATCGGTCGAGTTTGAAGTCGAATCGGCTGATGTCGAAGCACACGTCGAATCGCGTACGGATGCTGCTGCCGAAGTACCGGCCGATGTGGCGGCCCATGTCGATGATGTGCTCGATCAACTAACGGAAACGCTCGATCGCACGCTCCGGACGATCGACGGAGATTCGTCAACGTCAACACCAGAATCAGCGTCTAAATACTCTGATCGCGAAGAACGGGAGTTGCTGCGCCAACGAGTTCATGAACTCGAAGTCTCTTCAACTGTGCTCAAGCAAGAGTTGGAAAACTCGCAGCACAACTTGGAAGTCTTGCAAGAAGAGTTGGCTCTTCAGCATCAACTGGCCGAGGCCGTCGAGCAGATCAGCGCCGAACAATTCGCGTGGCAGAAGCGCGCGGACGAGTTGGAATTGATCGGTGGCAATCAGGATCGCGAGAAAAAAGTATTGGCTCATTCGTGGGAATGGCTGCAATCCGATCGTCGTCAACTTGTGATCGAGAAAGAGCAGTGGCAGCAGCAATACGATCAGATGTTGGCCGAGGTCAACGAATGGAAGACGGAGCACCAACAATGGCTGCGTGAGCGCGAAGAATTCGCCGCATCGTTAACGGCCACGACGGCGGAAATTGAAGGACTGCGGCAATCGTTACGACTCGAAAAAGCTCAGTGGGAACAAGAGCGTCAGCAAATTGAATCCGAGATGCGTGTTGTCGCGAGCGACTTGGAAGCGGCTCGCGTTTCTGTCGCCGCGCAACAGTCCGAAGTGGCTGGTGAATGGTCGCGTCTGCAAGCTGCCGAGGAATCGCTGAAGTCGATTCGTGTTGAATTAGATCAGAAGATGGCTGCGCTGGAGTCCGTGCTGCAAACGCTGGAATTACAACGGCAGGCATCGCAGACGGAGCGTCAGCAATGCGACGCCGAACAACAGGTGTCGAGCCAAGATCGCGAAGCTCTGTCTTCCGAAAAACTCGCTTTGAATGCGAAGTATTCGAGTGCTTCGGAGTCGCATTCTCTCGCGAATTCTGAGCCGACAACGGTGGCGAAAGTCCCGACGGTCACTCGTCGAATCGCAATCATCCATGACAGCGACGACGCTCTCTTAAACGCAACGCCCCCCAACGATTCTTGGTCGCTCGGCGTTGATCTCACCGATCGCACACGCAATGAATTTGCCACCTTCCCTGGCACCGATACGATTGTGACTTCGCCAGAAGATCAACAAGAGGCCGCCGAATTTGCGGACGATTGGGATACTC
>JAYUFI010000965.1:0-1248 GCA_043738805.1 Planctomycetaceae bacterium
GATCTTTTCTTCCAGCGCGAGCAGTTTGGATTCGAGTGCGACATCCATGTTGGGAAAAGCGCGTGCTGGCTTTTGCGTTTCAGAACTACACGACGCCAAGACGGTGACAACGGACAAAGCCAACGTCAGTACGAACGGCCGGTTTGATCGCATCATTGTTTCCCCTTTTCGCAGGTCGCATCGGATGCCGTGACACCCTAAGACTTTGATCCGACACGCACAAGCAATGCGTCTCCGCGCGGGGAAACGATCCATCGAACTCCACTGAGCAACTTGCGTTTGTCTGGGATTGACGGTCTGCCGACCCCGAAATCGTGTTGAAAACTCTCGATGCAGAATGTGATTGCATTGCCGCCATTCCATTGGGGTCCGCCCGGCCGGGTCGCCGAACGCCGACTGCGTCGCGTCTCGAATCTCCGGCGGCAGGCCGGATGCCATCTCTGACGGCAATGCCTCAAGCCGCACACGGACAGCCGCCAGCGTTTGCAGTTGTTCAATCTGCACCGTCGCCGCGACCTTTCAAATCCCTTGCACTCGGTCGAGATGATGCCATCGCTGCTCGGTTCGTCGCGGCGCGGTCGCGTTGAGCCGTTGCGCGTCCAGGTCATCGCCCCGAATCGCCGCCGACAAAAACGCCGCCGTGCGTTCCTTCGCCGTCAATCGGTCGTACAACTTTTCCACTCCGTTGGTCATGCCGCGTCCCTTTGCTTCGGTCGTGATTTCAAGATCGACTCCAACGCTTCCACCCGCGCCGCCACGTCCCCCGCGTCGATGGCTCGCAACGCGATGCCGGCCAGATAACCGACCGACTTCGCCCGCTCGACCGAGCCAAGCGAATGATCCTGTCGCACCGTCTCGATTTGTTCGTTGAGCAACGCCAGCACGTCAGCCGCCGTCTTGGCCCGAAACTCGACAGGCAGGGTGAGACGGGTCGGACACGGCTCGGCCACTCGCATCCGCCGCTTGTGCTCGGCGTCGTACTGTCTTCGTTTCTCAGGATCAGCAAGCGGCATGACTCCCCCCTTGCTCTTGGTCCGCATCCAACGCCGCGAGAATCATCCGCTTGACGACCGCCGACAGCTTCGGCCACGCGCTCACCAGCCGAGCCAATTCGGGGTCCGTTTCGGCCAGCGAGATCAACCGTTCGCAGCCGTTTTCCGCCGTATCGGTTGCAACTTTTTGTGCAACTGAACTCGCCAAACCGCTCTTTTCGCGGGGATTTCGAGCATTGGCAACGGATTGCAAATC
>JAYUFI010000966.1:0-9115 GCA_043738805.1 Planctomycetaceae bacterium
TTGGTGTCGGCACCGGCCCCCGTCTGTTGATTGGCGGCAATCACGAGCGGCTTATCGAAGAAGACGTCGTAGGGAATTCCGCCGATCGACTTTGGCTCATTGGGCGTGCCGACTGACTTTGAGCCATCGCCCTTCTTCGATTTTAATTCGCTCTTCGGCTTTGCGTCCTTCTCGGCAGTCGCACCGTTTGACGCACTGGGGCTTGACCCACAACCGGGGATCGCGGCAACCAATACGACCGAACAGAGCATTCCTAGCAATGTTTCATTCCACGACAAACATCGGGCAACGCGGCCGTTCATGACTCATATCCTTCAAAGCCAGTTCACTCTTTGAACCCGCTGGCTTGCTGTGGTTTAGCAACACACCAGCGGACTGACGAGGTGGGATTATGGAGCCCAATCCCCTGGAGACGCAATCGGCTTCGATGAGAGACGGACTCCCCGGTCATTGCTTGGCGAGGCTTTCCACGCATCACATTGGCGAAAACAGGCGAAGTTTTCCGAAGAAGTTGCTTGCGTCGTCTCGCCCGGTTCTTCATCATTCCGGCGACGGTTTAGTGGACGGAACCGTCACCCCCGTTCAATCCCGTAAAGTGCCGAACGGATTTCGGAACAAAGGGAGACTCGTCCCGCGGCGGGTAGGGTATGTTTCAGTGGCTGACGTTGCTGTACCGTCGGCGGGGACTTGGGCGTCCAAAAAAATTAGGAGTGAGAAATGAAGAAGCTGTTGAGTCTGTTAGCGGCTGGCATCCTGGCGATGTCGGCGGCGGTGAGCACTGCACAACCATTGGCCCCGATGCCGGAAGTCGCCGTGAGTGCGCCGATGGTAGCCGGAGGACCGGTTGAGCTGTTTCACTGCGTGAAGTACGTGGACACGAAAGACATTGCACCGTGTGCCAAGCCGATGATCGTGGAAGTCCGCGATCCCTGTTGGCGGCCAGATCCATGCAATCCGTGCTGCAAGCCTCGCTGCGTTGCGGTCCAGATTTGCGTGCCGGAATCCTGCTGCCCGCCAGTAATCAAATGCAGCCACGATGGTAAGAAAGTCCGCTATGACTTCGGCAAGTATGCCGTTGATATCCGGACGAAGAAGGACCACATCGAAGTGAACTACCAAGACTAATTGGTATTAACGAACGATGGTCTGACTGGTGAGTCACGAAACCGGTCAAGGAGTAATCCTTGGCCGGTTTTTCTTTTGCAGATGAACTCGAAAAGGTTTCTATGTCAGCGCATCCCTCAGAAACCAGAAGGCCGACTTACAACACCGCTGAAATCGCGACGCGTTATCAGATCGACATCGACGATGGACAGAAGGTTCTGAAGGTTGACCACCGGCGGCTCGCCGAAATTGCTCGCGAATTGCTCGCCGCCGAAAAATGTGTCTCCGCAACGATCAGCATTGCCATCGTCGATAACGAGACGATTCACGATCTCAATCAACGTTATCTCCAACACGACTACGCGACTGACGTCTTGAGCTTTCTGCTCGAATGCGAGCTTGAACCAGAGTCGTTGCCGATCCCCAAAAGCGCACCGCGCGGAGCGGGCAAGCGGCTCGAAGGTGAGATCATCGTCTCCGCAGAAATGGCGAAGGAGTTGGCGACCAAATACCGTTGGCAACCGCTCGACGAGTTGACCTTGTACGTCGTTCACGGACTGTTGCATCTGTGTGGTTACGACGACCTTTCGGCCAAAGAATTGAAAGTCATGCGGCAACGCGAACAAGAAGTTTTGAAGACCTGGAATCTCACGCCGCACTACGCCGACGAGTAACTACTCAAACCGAGCAGTTTTCAACGCAAAGGCGCAGAGGTCCGCAAAGACTCGCAAAGTTTTGTGGCAACCAATTCCGTCAATTCATTCTCAAATCTCGCAGTCGGCCATCCATGATGCTTTGCGGATCTTTGCGAGGCTTTGCACCTTTGCGTTAAAAAAGTATCTCTGAAAATGCTCAGTTTGAGTAACTACACGGGAGCCGACGATGCCGACTGACGACGTGTCCCGCATCTCTATCTGAGTATTGCGAGATCATCACGCCCCTTGGCGGCCCTGCCCCAAGGGGCCGCCAAACTCCTGTAATCACCCCGCTCGCGTTGTGGACAAACGTGTGCAAACTCGAATTGGATTGGTCGCGTTTTCGTGAATAACGTTGCCTCACTGATTCGAGACTCAATCTAGTGCGAATTCTTCCAAGTACGAGTCCAGCGTCTGCGGTGCCGCGTTCGGTTGGTCCTTCTTGAGTAAGACGAATCGTTCCATGACAAGAGAGTCCATGTTGGTCGCCAGGAAGCAGCGGTAGGCGTGTTCGTGGTTCATGACAATCGGCTCGCCGCGCACGTTGAAGCTGGTGTTGATGACGACGGGGCTGCCGGTCTGTGCCTCGAAGGCTTTGAGCAAGCGGTAGTAGCGGCCGTGTCGTTCGGCATCAACGGTTTGGATGCGAGCGGAATTATCAACGTGAGTCACCGCCGGGATGCACGATCGCAACTCTTTCAGCTTGTCGATGCCGGTGAGCTGTGGAGCGTTCGCCGATCGCTGGGAGCGTTTTGATTCGCGGACATTGGCGACCAGCAGCATGTATGGCGATGGCTCGCGCGGGCGGGTTTCAAAGAACTCGTCGACTCGTTCTTCGAGCACCGACGGAGCGAATGGCCGGAACGACTCGCGAAACTTGATGCGGACATTCATGGCGGATTGCATCTGTGGGCTGCGTGCGTCTCCCAAAATGCTGCGGCTGCCAAGTGCTCGCGGACCGAACTCCATGCGGCCCTGAACCCAACCGACGACGTGTTCGCTGGCGATGAGCTTTGCGACGTACTGACAGAGTTCGGCATCGTCTTCGATGAAACGATAGACCGCACCCTTTGCATCGAGAAACGCTCTGATCTCCGCCTCATCACATCGCGGGCCGAGCAACGAGCCGTGCTGTGAGTCAACACAGTAACCCGAAGCGTGAGCGAGGGCGGGCACTCCGGAAGACACTGAATTCGGAGCGTCGTGGAGCGCCCGCCCTCGCTCACGCTTCGGGTTAGTGTCCCCTCCTTGGCGCGTCGGGCTCGTGTCACGCGGCTTACCCAACAACTGATGCCAGACGAACAACGCGGCTCCGAGCGCCCCGCCGGCGTCACCGGCAGCCGGTTGAATCCACAAGTCCGCGAACGGGCCTTCGCGGAGAATGCGGCCGTTTGCCACGCAGTTCAGCGCGACACCTCCCGCGAGGCAGAGTTGTTTCTCGCCCGTGAGTTCATGTACGTGTCGAGCCATCCGCAGCAGGATCTCTTCGGTGACGACTTGAATCGACGCGGCCAGATCCATCTCCCGCTGGGTCAGCGGCGATTCCGGTTTTCGAGGCGGGCCGCCGAAGAGTTGGTCGAACTTCTTCGACGTCATGGTCAGCCCTTGGCAATAGTTGAAGTACGACATCTCCATGCGGAACGAGCCGTCTTCCTTCAAGTCGATCAAGCGTTCGCGAATGAGGTCCGCATACTTCGGCTCGCCGTAGGGAGCGAGGCCCATCAGCTTGTACTCGCCGGAGTTCACTCGAAAGCCACAGAAGTACGTGAATGCCGAGTACAACAAACCGGGCGAGTGCGGAAATTGCATCTCGTGCGTCAGCCGCAAATGGTTGCCGTCGCCGACACCGATGCTGGCGGTCGCCCATTCGCCGACGCCGTCGACTGTCAGCACGGCGGCTCGCTCAAACGGTGACGGATAGAACGCGCTCGCCGCGTGCGACTCGTGATGCTCGGTGAAGACGAAACGCTTCGAGTAGCCGGTCAGTTCACGCCGCATTGTTTTCGGAAGATACAGCTTGTCCTTCAGCCACACGGGCATCGCTTTGACGAAGCTCCCGAACCCCGCCGGCGCGAAGCCGAGATACGTTTCGAGCAGCCGATCAAACTTCAACAACGGCTTGTCGTAGAACGCGACGTAATCGAGTTGCTCCGGCGTGATCCCCGCTTCGCTCAAGCAGTATTCCACCGCGAGCTTCGGAAACCGCTCGTCATGCTTCTTCCGCGAGAAGCGTTCTTCCTGAGCCGCCGCCACGATGTCGCCGTCAATTACCAAGCAAGCCGCCGAGTCGTGATAGAACGCCGAGAGGCCGAGGATGCTCGTCATAGACAACCTTTGTGGAGGAGGTTTTCAACCTGCCTCTGAACAGAAACCTGTCAAATTCGAGCAGGTTGAAAACCTGCTCCACAGAGAGCGGATACTCTAGCGAGTGCGATGACGAGCGGCAGTCTGCGAATCGTCGCATCGATGAGACCGGAGCCACGAGCCACCGCGTTCTGCTCAGGCGATGTTGAACGCCGTTCATTCAGAGGCTTGAGATGCTACGATCGTCCCAGTTTCGTTTCTGCCGTTGAAGGAAAGTTCATGCAAAGTAAGAGCGTCTTCCCACTCCCGTTGGTTCCTTGGGAGCACTACATGTGGAAAGACGATCGGCCTCGTTATCCGATGACGTTTGTCATTCGCTTGGAGGTTTCGGGGGAATTGCAGCGTGAGCCGTTTCTCTCCGCGCTGAGAACGGCTTTAGACCGCCATCCGTTGCTTAAGAGCCGGATCATTCGAGTTGGCTGGCGCGGCTGGTGCTGGTTGCCAAGCGAAGCCGATGAGCCGCTGGTGGATTGGACGGATGCGGATACGAACTCGAATGCTGACGCAAGACTGATACTGCCGCTGGGTGAGTTCATCGACTTGACGCGCGAGGTCGGACTCCGCGTTTGGGCGCGAGCGGCATTCGAGCAGGCACGACTCACTTTTCAGTTTCATCATGCTGCGACAGACGGGTTGGGCGCGATCCAGTTTTTGGGAGATTTGCTGGCGGCGTATGGACGAGCAACTGTTCTGCCGGGCGAAGAGGTTCCGGAGTTTGGGCCGCTCGAAATCTCGCGGCTGAGGACACGAGGCGATCATGGACCGGCGCGAGTTGAGTCTTGGCGACAGCGATTCGCGGATTTGAAGTTGTTCGTCGAAGAGGCTTGGCATCTATTTGCTCGGCAGCCGAAACCACTCGCCGTGCGAACGCTCTCGGATGCGGAACGGAGCATCGAATTCCCGTCCTTATTGACTCGGCGGCTAAATCGACACGAGGCCGCTCAACTTCGAGAGTTCGCGTCAAAACGCGGTGTCTCACCGAACGATCTGTATCTGCGAGAGATGTTCCTCACGCTCCACGACTGGAATCGCGAGCGAAGTTCTTGGCGGCCGAGCCACTGGCTGCGGATCGGCATGCCGGTGAGTATGCGAACCGAGCAGCATGACGGCTTGCCTGCGGCGAATGTGTTGAGCATGTTTTTCGTCGCGCGGCAATTAGGAGATCGAATCGACACCGATGAGTTGCTCAAAGACTTGCATCAACAGACCGACCGAATCGTGAATCGTCGGTTGGGTTGGTACTTCGCCACCGGCGTCAATTGGTCAGCGAGAATTCCGGGGGCGTTGAACTTTTCGGTCTCAGAACGTCACTGCTTGGCAACCGTGATTCTGGCGAACGTCGGCGACATCCGGCGTCAGATGTCGGCACGCTTTCCTCTTCAACGAGGCAAGATTGTTGCAGGCAACATCGTTTTGGAAAGTTTCGAGGGAGCTGCTCCGGTGCGACCGCAAACACATGCCGGAGTGTCGCTCGGAACTTATGCCGGCGAGTTGATTGTCAATTTGCATCCCGATGCGTGGCACTTGTCGCGAGCGGACGCCGACGAACTGCTTGACCGATTCGTGAACCGGTTGCGAGCGGTCGCTGGACCGTCCCGCACAGCGAAAGAACCTCAACGTCAACCACAACAATCGCAATAGGTGTCGCATGTCGGCAGAGTTACCGACGATCATCGAAAAATCGCGTTCGAGCCCTTGGACGTTATGGCCCCGCTTTTTGACTTTTCCGATCGGAGTCGTGGTGGGCCATGCGGCAATGGTCGCTCACTGGGGGGGCGAGTCCGGTTGGGTCACGGTGGCCTGGCTGGCGTTCACGACCGTTTGTTGGATCTGCGTGGCTGGCAGTTATCACGAAGCCGCGCATTACACACTCAGCCGCAACCCAGCGGTCGATCTGTGGTACGGTCGTGCGGTCGGCACGATCATCTTTTCGCCGATCTCGCTGTTCCGCGAAGTGCATCGCCGACACCATGCTTATTTGAACTCGGCTGACGATTGGGAACTCTGGCCGTATGGCGATCCGCAAACGTCACGGCGATTTCGGCGGATGTTTGTCTGGTTGGATATTGTTTTCGCGATCATGGTGACGCCCGCTGTTTACAGCCGGATCTACTTTGTCCGCTCATCGCGTTTGCCGGAAAGCGTTCGGCAAACGATTCGAAATGAGTACCTCGGCCTGTTGGCCTTCTGGAGCGGAGTGGCCGCGTTCGTGGTCGTGACGTTCGATGCTGGCCTCATCGACTGGCAGAACTTCGAGCCGATCTGGCTGTTGCCACCCGCGTTGGCTGCAAGCTGCAACTCGTTGCGTAAATTAACTGAGCACCTCGGCTATCCGACCGGCGATCCGATGCTCGGCACGCGGACAATCTTGGCCACGAACCCGATCACGCGCCTGTTCGTGTTCTTCGACTTCGACCTCGCCGTGCATGGTCCGCATCACCGCTTTCCGAAGCTGGATCATGCTCGGTTGCGGGACGCATTCGGCGAACTGCAAAAGGAGAACGCCGACAGATATCCGTTGTTCAACGGATATCTGTCGGCGTTCTTAGACACGTTGCCGTGGATTTTGAGTAATCCATCTGTTGGCGAAAACGTTCCCAATTCAGCCGCGCCGTAGAGCGAGCTACTTACGGCTCGTCCCCGATTTCTCCGGCAATGCCGTGCGGACGGGCGCTTGTCCCGCACCTTTGAAGCTAGGGCTGTTACCGGACGTGGTTGAAGCCGGGTTCTTGTCATACTCATTGTCGTCGTCTTGATCAGTTTTGGCCGATGACGATTTGCCTTTCGGCGTCGCGGCACTGGCCGTGCTCGTCGTTGTGTCGGCAGCTTTCCAAGAAGCGACCGACCAATGATCGAAGCTCTCTGCGACGCTGGTGCCGAGGTCATCAAGCCACGCTCGGAAGACTTTGGTCGTCACACCTTCGTTGGCGACGACTCGTTGCAGCACGAAGCGGCGATTCGTGGCGACATAGGCAAAGAACTTGCCGCTGCCGAGGCGATCGTTGTCGCTGAGCAAACGAAGCAGCGCGGTGCGCGGCACGTCGGCGGCTGACTTCGGGAGTTGATCGAGCCACGCCATCAACCAAACGGCCGAGCCGTCTTGGCTAAGTACCGCAGTCATCGACAAGTCCCACTCTTCTTTGTTGTGGACCGCTTTGAATTGGAAGTCGTAACGCGAATCGACCTTCTTGGACTCAATGCCCATGGCCTTGAGCAAGTTGCCGAGCTGCTCTTCGTTGATCTGTCCTGGCTTTGCAACAGCCTTGGGAGCCGACGCTGAAGAGGCCGTCGTTGATTTCGAGCCAGCGGTATCCGCCGCTTGCAACCACGGCATTCCGAGAAACGCCCAAGCCGCCGCCACAGCGGTGACGGCTCCACACAACATCACATTCCGTGCTGAGATTTTCATGATTCGACACTCCTTTGTCGCAGGTCGCGGGCAGATTCTGCCGCTCGCGAGCGTCACCGGAAGTCGTTTCCAGCGTCGCACGTCAAGATGCGGCAAACAGGTGATCCAAACAAATCTGTGACCACGTCTCGAATTGGTCGCGATCTCGCAACAAATCCGTGGGCGTGGCAAACCCTGTCTGGATTATCGACTGTTCGCGTGGGCGAACTTGGGGCGCGTCGAGATCAAAAATATGAACGATCCCCAAATGTACTTTGCCAACTTCGGTCAAGTCGTCATTGATCAGCCCCACGCACTCGTGTCGATAGCCCGATTCCAAAAAGACTTCCTCTTCAATCTCGCGCCGCATCCCTTCGAGATAGCTTGATTCTCCCGCCGCTTCGTCGATCGACGAAATATGCCCGCCGACTCCGACCGATCGCTTTCCCAACAACCGCGCTTCCCCCTGCCCTTTGTCTCGGCGATAGGAAAAAATCTCGCCCTTGCAGCGGAAGATGCAGTACGGAATCAGTTGCTTGAAGCTGGGGTCTTGCTCCATTTCGTCGCGCGGCCGGTAGCTCGTGTAAGCCGGATCAAGCAGCGTCTTCAAGTATTTCTCCGCGTCGGAGCAGAAACCTTGGAAGTGGCCGATCTCATGAAACAACAGAGTCGGAACAACCAGCACTTGCTCAACAGCGGTTGTGGCAACGGTCATGAAGAGTCCTTTCACACAGGATCAAGAGGCGAAAACAGGGATTCAAAAGCGGCAGGCATTGCAACGACTTGGCGGCGGAAAATCGACTGAACGGTAAAGCGGTTTCATGAGAAGTATGGGACTCATGCGACTGATGAGATTTGCGAATCGGCAGCGTCCCATCATTCCCCAGAATCCCATTCTTCCCATTGAATCGCGCAAGTGATCGCCGACCACTTCCACAATCCCGCGACACCTCCTACCGCCGCACCGCGATCCTCAATTTCGCCGACGACGATCGCGGATTCGACCGCTGCTCCTCCATCGAAGCGCGAACCACCTCTTCCGAAATCGAAGCGAACTGCCCATCACGCAGCCCGTTCTTAAACGCGCGCTTCACACGACGATCTTCTCCCGAATGAAACGTCAGAATCGCCACGCGACCGCCCGGCTTGAGGCAGATCGGCAAGTTGCGTAGGAACATGTCGAACGCTCCGAACTCGTCGTTGACCGCGATTCGCAACGCTTGAAACACACGACGCACGGCTCCGTCTGCGGTCTCTGTCGAGATATGACGAGTCCGTGCGAATGCAGACCGCACCACGTTGGCAAGCTCGTAAGTTGTTGTGAGCGGCTGGCGAGCATGCGCGGACAAGATCGCGTCCGCGAACTCAGCCGCTTGTGGTTCGTCCGCGTTTTCATCCAACAATCGAGTCAGTTCCGTTTCATCTAACTTCGAGAGCCACTGCGACGCGGACAGACCACGAGCCGGATTCATCCGCATGTCGAGCGGCCCGTCCGATTTGAACGTGAACCCGCGCGACGGGTCGTCGATTTGCATCGACGACAACCCCAAATCGGCGAGTAACA
>JAYUFI010000967.1:0-3442 GCA_043738805.1 Planctomycetaceae bacterium
GGAAAACTTGGAGCGTCATTGAGCATGTGGCACCTTCAGGATGCGTTGAGCAACATCTCCGCGATTCTCTGTGCCTCTGTGTTAAAAGGTGAAACACAGAGGCACAGGGGACACGGAGAAGGAAAAAGATTGGGTTGTCTTACGGATGGATGACAAGTCCCGTTGAATTGCAAACAGATGCGATCTTCTCAAAATACAAACAAGAATTCGTTTGCATTGAACAACGCACGACAGAGTGCCTCTAAGCCCTGTTGGCGAATGAACTCTTCTGCGTTCCTTCGTTCGTCGGCATCCGGTGCGCGTCCGAATGTTGCCTGAAACGCGAACGTGGCTTGAGCGGTCGCATCGTTCCCCGCATCGCGACGAACACGTTCTGCGAACAGCAGCGATTGCTGCACGATGAAGCGACCGTTGAGCAGATTGAGTGCTTGCAGCGGCGTGTTTGACGAGTTCCGTTTTGGGGCAACTTGTCCCGCGTCAGGGCAGTCGAACGCACCGAACGTGTCATCGAGCTGCATTCGATGTTTGTGAGCATAGACCATGCGCCGAAAATCGGTCGCAGCGACGAACTCTTGCTTTGAGTTAAACACGCGGACGTAGTTCGCATTTGGCTCGAACAGATCAAAGCCCGCGCCGCCGCTGCGTCGATCAATCTGTCCGCTTGTCGAGAGGATCGCATCGCGGAGTACTTCAGCCTCCAGCCTGCGTGGAGGAAACCGCCACAACAGTCGCGAACCCGCATCAACGGCCAGACCGTCGTCGCGCAGAGAACTGGATTGACGATACGTCGCGGAGGTGACAATGAGGCGATGCAGACGCTTGAGGGAGGGCGGAGGGCGGAGGGCGGAAGGCGGATTGGAAGAAACTGCTCCGCTTTCCGCCGCCAGCCAATCCAGTAGCTCCGGATGACTCGGCTTGCCGCCGTTGAGGCCGAAGTCGCTCGGCGTATCAACGAGTCCCGTGCCGAAGTGATAGTGCCAGAGTCGATTGACGATGACTCGCGCGGTCAGCGGGTTCGCGGGTTCGGTGATCCACTTGGCGAGTTGCACTCGGCGTTGTTGTTCAGCGGCGTTGATATCGAGTCGCCATGTTGAACCAAACGACGCGAGGCTTGCGGGTGCGACTGGCTCGCGCTGCTGCATCGGGTCACCGCGATGCAACCGAAACGTCTCTTCGGGAGTCATCAGCTTTCCGGAGTAAACCATCGGCACGGCGGTCAATTCGGAGAGCGTTTTTTGCAACGTTGCTCGCTCAGCAGTCAGTTGGGCAAGACGGGCTTTATTCTGCTGCAACAACGCCAGTTCCTTGTCGCCATTTCGCGTCTCATGATTCTCCTTCGTCCCATTATTCTCATGACTTGCCGCCACGCGATCTGGCGAACCCGCCACGACACGCCACTTCGCACGATCCGCCGAAACTTCAAAGACATATTCCTTCGCCGTGCGGTCTTTGAATTGCGCCGGTTCGCGATCACGGCTCCAAACGATGCGGTCGATCACGACTTCGTTGGGGAGTTCCAGTTCAACCCAGCCGCGTCCTGGTTCATTCGAGATCCAACTAAAGCTGTTGCCGTAACGCCCGTCGTTGACGTGTTCCAGCTTGTGAATCGCGAAGCCCGACAGGCTGCTCGATGCCTTCACCTTCGTCCCGCTCGAGGCCAGCGCGACATTCTCCGACTTCGTTCCTGTCGTGAAGATTTCCAGTTCGTCGATGCACGGCTCGGACGAGTTCGTCGCGTGAATCGTCATCCGCACGAACTTCGCATGAGTTGGTGCGAAGCGTTCGACGAATACGACACCGCTCCGTTTCGACTGCGGATCCAGCTTCTCGATCTCAGCTTCGATCGCCGCGATTCGTTCACGCACGACTTGTAGGTCGGCCTTCCCTGGCCGACTCGCATTCATCTCCGCAGGACGCAACGCTCGATCGCCGTGCTGCACTCCCGCAAAGCACGCCTTCATCCCGTAGTAATCGAGCTGCGAGATCGGATCGAACTTGTGGTTGTGGCACCGAGCACATCCGACCGTCAGGCCGAGGAACACGCTGCCGGTCGTGCTGACCATGTCGTGCAGTTCGTCCGCTCGCTGCTGCAACGTCAGGCCGACGTCCGGGCTTTTGACTTGATCCCACGGCCCGCCGACCAGAAAGCCCGTCGCCTCGTCTGCACCGACGGTGTCGCCGGCGAGCTGCTCGAAGACGAATTGGTCATACGGCTTGTCCTCGTTGAAGCTGCGGATGACGTAGTCGCGATACGGCCAGGCATTCGGCCGAGGGTTGTTCATTTCGAAGCCATGACTTTCCGCGAACCGTACTACGTCGAGCCAATGTCGCGCCCACCGCTCGCCAAAGTGTGGTGATGCGAGGTAGCGATCAACAAGCCGCTCGTAAGCGTCCGGTTCGGGATCGGCGACAAACTCCTCAACCTCCTCCGGCGACGGCGGCAGTCCGAGCAAATCAAACTTCAAACGTCGAATCAGCGTCGTGCGATCGGCCTCACCATTCGGCGCGAAGTTGTGCTCCTGAAGTTTCGCCAACACAAATCGATCTACCGGCGAGCGGCACCAATCCGTACCGCGACCGTTAGGGAGCGGCCCGGTCACACGCTCAGGGCCGCTTCCTAACGGTCGCGGTACGGCTGATCTGGTAAGCGGTCGAAACGCCCAATGCGATTTGAAAACGTCTTCCTTCTCGCTCCCGTCATCCGGCCACTCCGCCCCGCTATCGATCCAGCGCCGCAACAACTCAATCTCCGCCACCGTCAGCTTTTCCCCCTCGGCCGGCATTTCGAGTCCTGCTTCCAACCCGGCCACGACCCGAAACAGCGGACTCTCGCGACTCTTCCCCGGCACAATCGCCGGCCCCAAGTCGTCGCCCCCCTTGAAGACCGCCCCCTTCCGATCCAACCGCAACCCCGCCTTCTGCTTCTCCGGCCCATGACACGAAACGCACTTCTTGGCCAGCAACGGTTGGATGTGCATGGTGAATTCGATTCGAGCAGTCGCTGGTGATTGCGAGTCATCCGCAAAAGCCTGTCCGGCGATTCCAAGGAACAGCAGACCAATTCCGCGTAGATACTTTTTCACGAAGCCATCCTCCTCGTTCACTTCATGGTCTTTACGAATGGAATTGATTGGACCTTCACGTCGGGTCGAGCATTTTTGAAAGCATCAAGAAACTCTTGGGACGGTTCGTGCCAAATAAAATTCAGTGCCTTGAGCCGTCGCAACACTTGGAGCCGCTTCATGTACTCATCTTTGCTCTTACTAGCAAAGTCCCTTTTGCTAACAAACAGGCTGACATGCTCCACTTCAAGCAACTGGAGTGCCTGAATGACTTCATCAGTCAGTTCGACTTTTGCAGTTTTCAGCGTGTTGAAAATTGATCTGCGGAAAAAGCGTGAGCCTCCACGACAATGCTTGGGACATCACTCTCAGGCATCGAG
>JAYUFI010000968.1:0-3442 GCA_043738805.1 Planctomycetaceae bacterium
CCTGACCGTCCCACGTACCGTTCGGCTGACTCATTTCACGAATCCTATCTCAAGGGGAAACCGCGCGGTCAATGAGTTCTCTCACAACACATTTTCCGCGCAAGAAGCTGCGGAAGAATGCCTCATGATTAACGAAACGCAAATCTCTTCCGATGGCCGAAGCGATTCCGGCAGTGTCGAGAAAAAGTTCTGAAGCGATCGGACGGATTGTCCGGAATGATGCGGTTTGAAAACGTCATCGAGCTGCCCGCAGCTCGGTTTTCCAAACCGGGTTTCACAAACCGGCGATTCAGTCCACCCGGTTTGAAAAACCGGGCTACGGATTTGCTCGATCTCTCCGCTCAATCGCTCGCCTAAGAAGCCAACTCAAACTGCCGCAGTTCCGGAGAGCTCAACACATGATTGACGTCAAGCACTGCGATCAAGCGATCGTCACGTTGAATGATCCCTGCGATGAAACTCGCCACCAAATCGGCTGGCAACGTCGAACAAGGTTTCACCTCGCCCGGCGCGATCCCGCGAATGCCGATCACTCGGTCCACGATCCAGCCGATCGCGAGTTCTTCCGAAGTCGATTTCACGACGACCATCCGTTCGTCCTGCGAACGTTCCGCCATCGCGATCCCCAACAACATCCGCAGATCAACGACCGACAGCACATCACCGCGCATGTTCGTCACTCCGCGCAACCAGTCGGGCACATGAGGCAACGCAGTCATCTGCGGTACTCGCTGAATTTCCAACACGTTGGTCAACGGTACGGCGTAACTCGTCCCGTCTAATTCAAACACAACATGCTTGATGCGGTTCGTTGCGGACTCAGGCTGCGGCACTCCCACCGCATCCCCGCTCGCCGTCTTAGTGGTCTGAGCGATCAGCCCCGCCAAGTTCACCGCATAGGCTGCTGCTGACGGGAGACTTTCAACTGCGTGATCTCGTTTTGTGTCATTCATGGTCGAGTCCCTGAATTGCAAACGTCAGCATTGAATTTTTTCTATGTGTTCCGTGGGCAATTCATTTTCAAACTCATTGGAGTTCAACATCGTGTCCGCTCCGATCGACTCGCCGCGCAACACAGCGTCGATGCACGCGACAAGTTGTTCGGCATCGAACGGCTTCGTGAGATATCCGTCGGCTCCTTGTCGCTTGCCCCAGAGGATGTCCATTTCGTGGTTTTTGCTGCTGAGCAACACCACTTTGATGCCACAAGTTTCCGGAAACGCTTTGAGATGCCGACAGACCTGAAAGCCGTTTTTCTTCGGCAGAATGATGTCGAGCACTATGAGGTCCGGAATTTCGCGCATCGCGACTTCGATCGCTTCAGCCCCATCAGACGCCGACAACACGCGATAGCCACCCGCTTCCACCGCCAAGCGAATGATTCGCTGCGCGGTGGGGCTATCATCGACAACTAAGACCGTTCGAGGGGGCATGTCAAAGTCCTAACGCCGCTCACCATCTCTGCACAAAGTCTTCTACGAGCACGGTGCCGCTTTCTCGCCATTCTTCCCGCAACTTCGGAGACTGAAACTCTTCGCCGAACCGAGCGAACAAGTCGCGAAACATCTGCGCGAAATTCTTTCCCAAGTTGCGGTGCATGATCACCGTCGGATGCTTCGCTTTGGAACTGATGCCAAACATGGTTGACCACGACTCGCGGTCGAGGACATCCAACACCACTTTGCTCCGTTCGCGCAATCGCCAGACGGAGGGAAGTTCGGACGAGAAGAAGCTGACATCGTAGCTCTCGACCCCCGTATCGATGATCGTGACCAACATGCTCAGCGCGGTTTCGATCATCCGCACCATCAGCTTGACGCTGTCAGTCGGCTGCAACGCGGTCATCTGTTGTTCGAGTCTTCCGAACAAACTCACCAACAACGACTCGATCGCTTCGTCATTCGACGATCGTTCGGCAGCGGTTGTCGGAGGGAGTGACTCGGAGGGATTCATGGCGACGTCTAACTAACGTGGCGACATCCATGCCGCAGGAGGGGAATAACTCTTTCTCTTTGATAACATCCTTCTACAAAACTGATCTCAAGACCCGATGTCATTAGCGCGACGCACAAGCGAGTGGCCGATTGCTTGATGTTTTCAACCACTCGCTTGCGCATCGTGCTAGTCTTAAACCACCTCTACAAAGAACTCGCCACCGTCGGAGTCAGGTACTTCGCCACTTTGACCGTCAGCGCATCGGCCTCAAACGGCTTCGTGATGTAATCCGAACAGCCGACCAACCGGCCACGCAGCTTGTCGAACATGCCGTCCTTTCCGGACAACATCACAACCGGGATGTTCTGCGTCGCTTCATGCTTCTTAATGAGTTTGCACAATCGGTAGCCATCGAGCCGCGGCATGTTGATGTCCAACAGGATCAAGTCCGGGCGATTGCTTCCGAGTTCTTTGATCGCCGCGACTCCGTCGAAGGCCGAGATGACTCGATAACCGCGACGTTCCAACGTCAGCGAGACCAACTTGCGAACCGTCGGGCTGTCATCCACGACCATCACCAACGGTCGGCCATCGACAGCCACGGCGTCCGTCAGCGGATTGAATGACTGAGCCAACTTCTCGATGTCAGCCGATGTCTCCAGTTCCGGTTCTTTGACGCGGGCCGGTGAAGGTTGTCGCATCCGGATCACAGAATCGTTGATCGTCGTGGCCGAAGCTTCGCTTCGCGGAGCAGCCGCCGGCACCTCTGTAAAGCGCGATTGCACGACCGCTTCAGGAGCCGCAGCGGTGGCACTCGTCGCCGCAGGAACAGAAATTTCCGTAGCGGCATCAGTCACGACCGCCGCCGCTGCGGTCACTTCAGGAGACGGAACCGTGACCTCAATAACCGGCTTCTTTTCTTCAACAACACCAGGCGATTTACTGCGAGGACTCAGCGGCATCTCCGCCGCACGGCTGACGAGATCGGTCCAACGTCGGCGACGTGATGCCTCGGAGTCCGAGGACTCTTCCTGCTGATCATCAAGAATCTGTTGATCTTTGATCGCGGTCAATGCCGCAGCCGTGATCGTCGCACTAGGCGTCGCCACTTCGGCCTGAGCGAGATCCGTCTTGGCGACAACCGGCTCTGACGGCTGCGAAATCTCCCAGCCATCGCGATCGAACGCCTTCACCGGTTCGCTGGTCGCCGGTTGCGGCGTTGCGGTCGATTGCGACGCGGCGATTGTTGTCGTGAATCCATCACGCGGATCAACGATTGACAGCAACGATCGAGGCAATTGCTCGGTCGCTGGCTCTGCGATCTTCTCGCCAGCCTTTTCCACCATCTGCATAGAATGTCGATCGGCACTCGGAGCTGCAACCGCCTCCACAACTTTGATTTCGCGATGAGCCACGGACAGTACGCCTGTTGTGACAACTGGCATTACCTCATTCGCCGTCAACGAGTTGACCCAAATCATGCCTGCGGTTGCCGCAGGGTGTCCCG
>JAYUFI010000969.1:0-1240 GCA_043738805.1 Planctomycetaceae bacterium
CTCGAAGTCCTTCAGGATCGCGTCGGCATAGACCGAGTCATGAGCGCAGTAGACGACCAGCGAATTCGAGCTGTCCTTGGATCCCGGCATCCCAGTAAACCAAAGGACCGTCAACGCGAGAGCCGCGAAAACCGGAAGCAACACTGTCCAACGACCACCAGAAGTTTGCGAACTCACCGAATTTGATCCCTGTTGTCAGCGTGAGGAGTCACCTGTCCGTCACCGACCCGCTCACCTTGCCGTCCGTCCCGACGAGAATGAGATACTTCTTTCCCGGCGAGATTTCCGCGTCAGGTGTCAGTTCCTGGGCCTCGCCGTTGCGAGTCACCTTCACCGTTTTGACTACCGTCGGTTGCGGTCCCACGATCAGCGTCACCACCTTGCCACTAGCCACGTTGCCAAGACTCGCGTTCCCCTGAGATTGAACGCCGTTCCTCTGCATGCCGTATGTCGCCGCGACATCCACTGCCGATGAATTCCGGTTGTTGATCGCGATCTCCCACTCGTGCGACACCTTGCCACGGCCACAACCGGCCGCGAACAGGCCGAACAGCATAATGACAACGGGCAAAAGTCTTGATGATGGTCGTTTCATGCTCATTTCTCCGAGTTGCCCCGTGTCATTTCCCTAACTTCGGCTTGTCCCAAGTTCGCTGCCACTGCGAACGAAATGACAAAACAAAGTGGTGACAACACCCATCCCCAAATCAGAAATGAGTCCACAAGGTTGAAGTAGAACATTTCCCGACTCGTCACCTCTCTTCCAAAGTCATCAAGTGAATGAGGCCCTGGCAGTTGAGAACGAATTATCCAAGTCACCGCGAACAGTAATCCAGTGAAGACAACGCTAACGATGAGTGCGACCAAATAGCGGTTCATTTCCTCGTCCTCAATGAGCCTTGCTCAATCGCTGACACCAAACAAAATCACGCCCACGGAGACCGCAGGCGTGGCGTGATGACTTGGCAACCGGACTCGATCATTTCGGCTTGTTCTTCTCTTTGGCCTTCTCCAGCGCGTCGAAGTAGCTCTTGATTCCCTCGTGGTAGCCAGGCGGAATCTGTTCGGTGTTGAGGGCCTCCATCGCACCCTGCTTGACCTTCGTGACGAGGGCTTTGTAGTCGCGAACGACCTCGCCCTTCTCGGCCTCACCCTTTTGCTGCATCGACATCAACATCTTGCCCGCGACGACGGCCGACTTGGATTGTTCGGACTTGAAGCCGGTCTCGACCGAGTCGTC
>JAYUFI010000970.1:0-1240 GCA_043738805.1 Planctomycetaceae bacterium
TTGAAGTTGAACGTCCAGGTGATGAAGTGCGACGGCAAGGCGTCGGACCTCGCGATTTCCACGGCGTTGAACAATCTCGCGGAAGTCTTTCGGTTGCAAGGACAGTTAAAGGAAGCGTGGCATCAAGCGGTCAAAGCGTTGTGGGCTCGGCGGCGATCGTTGGGACGTCAGCATCCGATGGTCGCGCAGAATTGGGCGAACTTAGCCGCGATCCGCTTTGACGAAGCAAATTTCGCCGCTGCTGAATCGCTCTTTCGACGCGCGCTGGCGATTCGCAAGCTGCACGCTGGCAATCATCCCGCTTTGTATGCGCTGACGCTGCGCTGTCTCGCCGAAGTCGTTTTGGCCGCCGGGCGAGCCTACGAAGCCGAGACCATTTATCAGCAAGCGGCCGATATCTACGAGCAATCCTTTGGCCCCCATGATGCACAACTGGCGCTCACCTTAACATACCTCGGCCGACTGCATATTGAGTGCGGACAACACGGGAGTGCTCAGCAGGTGTTGTCGAGAGCCGCTGAGATTCAAGAGTCGCGACGCAACGTTCGTGACCCCGCGATCGCCTTTACGTTCAACACGTTCGGCAGCCTGCACGCGGCACGAGCGATCTATGATCAAGCTGAGACCTATCATCGTCGCGCGTTGGACGTCCAACGTGCGATTTTGGGTAAAGAACATCCCGATGTCGCGGCCACGCTGATCATGCTCGGTGACGCGACCTTCGCACTCGGCAAGCACGCTGATGCCGAAGCGTCGTTCCGTAAGGCTCTGCAAATTCGTCGGCAACAGTTCGGTGAACGTCACAAGAGCGTCGCCGAAGGAATGCACCGACTTGCGAAGCTGATGGTCGCTGAAGGAGAACCGGCTCGCGCAATCGAGCTGTGTGCGGCGCTCACGAAACGTCACGCTCACACATTGGAAATTGTACCCGCTTTGCACGCGGACACGTTGGGAACACTCGCCGACGCTCACATGGCGCTCGATCAATTGGACTTCGTCGAACAGTACTCGCGCGAAGAACTCGCTCTGCGCGAGCCACATCAACAAGCTCGGCCCGGCGAATCGCTTCCCGCGTTCGGGCGGCTGACAAAACATTATCTGCGCCGGAAACAACTCGATCGAGCGCTCGAAAATGCTCAGCCGCTGGTCACGTTCGCCGAACGACTGCACGGGGCTAATCATCCCAACATGATCCCGTACATCGAACAGATCGCCGAGGTTCATGCCGCGCGCGGTCAGG
>JAYUFI010000971.1:0-1240 GCA_043738805.1 Planctomycetaceae bacterium
GTCTGCGTCCTGCAGGCGGTCGGTTCGTCAACCTGCAAGCCCAGGGCCGTCTGCAAGTCTGGAGTCTGCACGACAACACCAAACCACTCTTTGAAGTGCAGCATCCCGATCAGACAGAAATTCAGGAGTTCGCGCTGTCTGATGACGGTGACTTGCTGGCCGCGTTCACGCAAGGGGGAAGGAGTCTCGTGTGGGATCTCACCGAAACACCACCGCGCGAATATGTGCTGCCGACTCGGATCGCCTTCAACACCCACCCCTTCTTCACCGCCGATGGCAAGCGGTTGATCGTCGCTAATGCACTCGGCATCGACATCCACGATTGGGCCGCCGGACGCCTCGTGCGCACGATCCCGTTTCCCGGCAACATCCTCGGCCTGGCCCGACACCCCGACGGCCAACACCTTGCCACGGTCAACGCCAACGGCACGGTTTACATTCTGCGGTTGCCGGAGTTGGCCGAACACAACGAGCGGCGTTGAAACACGACTTCGACGAAACGAGGGGGGCAATTTGCCCCCTCACGTCGTTTTTGTGGTTCAGAAAGGAGAACGTTAGAGCTTGTCCAGGGACAACTCCGTGTTTTCGTAGCCCGGTTTTCCAAACCGGGGCTTCACTTCGACCGGTTTGGAAAACCGGGCTACCATGTTGTTCCTGGACAAGTTCTTACTCTTCGCTTGCGCGGCTACGAATGAATCTGGCAAGCGGAACGGCGTTAGGATCAAGCAGGAAATGACTTCCCGTTTTCTTCATGCCAGCACGGCGCGCAAGCGAGTGGGGTTGATGCGACCACTCGCTTGCGCGTCGTGCTGGTGCTGCGTCACCAAGGCGAGAGCGGATTGGGCCTTCGCGAACAGAAAGCCACAGTGATCAAGTTTTCTCAACAGAACCGAGGGAACAGCGAGCGGGAATACCTGGAAGTCGAATCGAGAAGGAACTCGGATCGTCAGCAACTCGCTCACGCGTTGTCACACGCCAAGCGAGCCAAGGCAACGTTCGTTGTGGCGAAGCTCGCCCAGCAACTCGCGCAACATTCGACCATCACTCTGACGATGGATCGCTACAGCCACTTGGGACTGATCGACATGACCGCCGGGCTGGAATCGCTCTCGACGATCGCTGCTCCCGAAGCAACGACGATGCGAGCAACCGGTACGACCGACGACGCCCCGGATTTAAGTTGCACAAAAAGTTGCAACGCTTCAGTGCAACTTAACCGTTTTCAGCCGTTATCAACTGA
>JAYUFI010000972.1:0-1240 GCA_043738805.1 Planctomycetaceae bacterium
CACCAACACAACAACCCGGATTAAACAACGTCTGACGAAGTCAGAAAATCGACCTGCCAACTCGGTCAGACAATCTCAATCAACAAAAAAAGCGGGCACAAGTCCCACTTCTTTCCCGGCGACACCGCAAAGTGCAACCAGCAACATCAACTGCGATCAGCATGGCCAACCGCAGTTCCGAACCACCGGAATGGAACCGCATCTACCGAATCACATGGCCGAGGCCCCCGATCAAGCAGCCAAGACTGACACAACTGCAGTCCTTGCCGTTCGATGCTAAACAAAGCCTGACAGTCGCTTGTAAATCGCGGGTGACGATACTGGTCGAACTGCAAGCTGTCAAGCAGTTTGACGATGCGGCCGAGGTGCGAGATGCCCCGCAAGCGGAGTCCGTGGGCGTCTGCGACGGCCTTCGATAGACACCATCCCCGGTTCTTCGCGGTCAAATACCATCGTTGACCTGCTTGATGTGGTGCAGCGGATCGCTGGCAATTGCTTGACGGTTTCCAAGGGTGCTGCTATGGTCCGCCGACGATTTCGGCGGCACGCACGGAAGAATTGTTAGAGTCGGTGCCCCGGCCTGCCGAAGAATAGACTCGTTACAGCACCGCGATCATAAATCAATCGGGGGGATTAGCTCAGCTGGGAGAGCGCTTGCATGGCATGCAAGAGGTCAGCGGTTCGATCCCGCTATCCTCCACTTTCAAAGCCTTGTCCGCAAACACTGCGGGCAAGGCTTTTTTGCTTGGTTGCATGCGGTTTTCGTGCGTCGCTCTTCTCGTCATTCGCTCATCGTCAACGGCCGATGAGATGACAGCAGACGACACGGTTTGCCCCGGTTGGCCGACAGTTGGTGCAACAACTGGTGCAACGGAATTGACGGCATGTCTTGAGTCTGCCGAAGTGTTGCGGTCATCCGTTCCGGCCGCTCGCATCACGGCCCGTTCTGTCGATGGTGATGACTTCCAATCGAGTGACGGCAGCGCACCCAACGCCCCGTACACGTCGAGCAATTTTGGATCGGTGTAGACGTTCATCGTCAGGTCGATGGATGAGTGACGCTTTGCGGCTTGAGTCGTTCGCGGAGCAACGCCCCCTTTGCTGTGCAACGTCCCGAACAAAGTCCGCAGGGCGCGAACGTCGATGATTCGGCCCTGCCACTTGCAGAGTCCACGCGGGAACGGATGAGTCCGCAGCAAGCCTCTTCGTGAACGGCTGATCTTCACGCCCACGGTGGAGA
>JAYUFI010000973.1:0-3431 GCA_043738805.1 Planctomycetaceae bacterium
TTCCTTTCCACGGACGAATCCACGGCGGACTGAGCGCACGAAGCAAAGAATTGATGAACACCGGATCGATGCTTCGTCCTTTTTCGCCTTCATGCAAACAGACGATCTGAGTGCGATTAGCCATTAGCCCACCCCCGCGCGATCGCTTCGCCCGCGCTGAGCCCTGCGGGGATCTTCAATGGGCCAATTCGAGTTGGGGAAGTGTGATTATCGCGCCAGAGGTAGCTTCCGAACTCTTCACCGGCGCTACCCAAAACTTCGGGATGATGGGAAATCAGAATGGCTTGATGCTCGTCATCCAACAATTCTCTCATCGAGAGCACCCAGGGCTGAAGCTCCGGCAGTCCCACGTAATTGTCTGGTTCGTCGATCACAACCGTCCTGGCCGCGTTCGTCGCTAAGGCCGCTCGAACCATATACAGCCCCACCAGCGATCGCTCACCATCCGAGAGTTGGTGGAAGAAATAGGGCTCCACATCACGACCGTTTTCTCGATCGAATCGGAGTTGTAGCGCTTTGGTGTTTATGCCGACATCCACCAGCTTAAATGCCTTGAAATCAGGCCACACATTTTGAAGCGAATCTCGCAATGCGTCCGTCCATTCCTGCTCCTGAGCCAGTGACCGATACCAAGAGAGAATGTTGCTCAAGTGAAGCGATGGGCTATTCGCCTCCCCTTTGCTTTCTGATTCCATCGAGCGCGGGCTCGGCCTCAAGATCAACAGTTTCGCAATCGCCTTTTGGAGAATCTGGATGTCACTCAGCTTCCCGGTTGGCTGGATCGACCCCAGCGCCGCTTGACGCCAATCGAGTGGAAATCCTGTTTGGGTACCATCCCATTTTTGAAAGCGGACGCCCTCAAGATTTCGAGTAAACAGCTCACGCCGGTCGCAGGTTGCCCGCTCCAGAATAATTCGCGGCTTCTCGTCGCCAGCGACCTGTTCCAACTGAAGCCGATATTCGAATTGATGTCCTTCGGAAATCACATCAAGTTCAAATTCTTGCGTTGTGCTCTTTAGCCAACTTGTAAACTCCAATTGCCTGATGTCTTTCTCGCCTTCTCCGCCAAGATATGCTTCTCCTGTACCGAGATCGCGAAGGAGCTTGAGTGCATCAAAGGCGGAGCTTTTGCCTGCACCATTTGGGCCGCAAAGAACACCAAACGAATCGAACTTTGCTTCGAACGCGACGAGGCATCGGAAATTGTTTGCGTACAGTCGAGTGATCATGGACTAAGCGTCTCCAGATTTGTGCTGACGGCCATTCTACCAGCGACTCGCGCCAAGACGAGGCCAGTGGGCATCGAAGAGATCCGTTACTTGGTCCGGACGGAGTGGACGAGAAATAGTGCTGAGGTAAATCGAGTCGCAGCCGTAATACGTCGACCCAACGGGGCGGGATAAACTAGGGCCGCTCTATGGGCGATGAGACACAACTCCTTCGGAGTATCGGCGGGCACGGTATGACAAAACTCACTCCCGCGATCATCGCAGCAATTGCTGCCGTCACCTCGCTGACGTCGGCTGTCGAACCGCATTGGTCCTTCCGCAAAATCACTCGCCCGACTCCGCCGCGAGTTCGGCAATCCGATTGGCCGCGAAACGGCAGCGACTCGTTCGTGCTCGCGCGGTTGGAGAAAGAGAACGTCTCGCCGTCGCCGGAAGCCGACCGAGTCACGTTGATTCGGCGAGTCACGCTCGACCTGATCGGGCTGCCGCCGACGCCGGAGGAGGTCGCGGAGTTCGTCCACGACGAGCAACCCGACGCTTACGAGCGGTTGGTGAATCGGCTGCTCGCGTCGCCGCATTACGGGGAGCGGTGGGCTCGGCCGTGGCTCGATCTGAAAAAAGCCCGGCTTTTGTGAAAAGCCGGGCTTCTGATGACGGACCCAAAGTCGTCCGGTCAATCTTTGACCGAACCGTTCGAGTCACCGAGTGACTCGACTCCCTTAGAACTTTTCCAAGAACAACATCGTAAACCGGTCGTCGTGAAGTCCCGGTTTGGAAAACCGGGCTACGAAAACATGGAGTTGTTCTTGGACAAGTCCTTAGACCAACAGTTGTTTGAAATCGAAGGTAAAGGCTTCGTTGATTTCGGCGATTGGATCTTTGATGATGTCCGTTCCAGCATGGCCAGCGACGGTATCCTTGCGTTGGGCGGTCGTGCCGGGGGCAGTGCCGCCGTCAATGCTGTCATTTCCACCGCCACCGAGGCAGATGTCGGCACCCGCTCCACCCAGCAGCGTGTCATTGCCGCCGACGGCTGTCAATGCGTTTTCGGTTCCGTCATCTCCAACCAGCGTGTCGCTGCCATTGCCGCCGTCGAGCTTGTCATTTCCGGCTCCGCCGTTGAGCCCATCGTTGCCGTCGCCGCCGGTGAGCGTATCGTTCCCCGCTCCGCCTAGCAGCGTGTCGTTGCCGATACCACCGGTCAGGTTGTCGTCACCATTACCGCCGTACTGAACCGTGTTGACGCCAACCGTCACGTTGCCGACTGTCTTCTTAGAGCCGCTTGCGTCGATGACGTCATTTCCATCACCACCGTTGAGTGTGATTCCTGCGGAGAACGCTGAATCGAGACTGTTCACCTTCACGGTGTCGTTGCCGTTGTTGCCATTGACGGTCAGTTTGGTGAGCCCGGCGACACTGAAGTCCAATGGCATCATGGCAGTTCCGGTGAAGCTCTCTTTGCTGACGCCGGCCGTACCCACCATATCGGTGAACGCCACAGAGTCATTCGTGGCTGGCAAGTCGAAGATCAAACTGGACGCTGCGGTGCCTTCGAATGTTACCGCTCCCATCTCCGTGAGAATCAGTGGAATCGCCGTTTTCACAGAGCCACTGGGGCTCAAGAGGAATGTTCCATCGTAGCCGAGACCCGATTGGTAGCCGTTCTTCGGCTGATAGGTGACTGAACTAAACAGGCTGCCCACGTTCTTCAACCCGAACGTGTCTCTGGCACCGAGACCGCCGTTGTATTTGAGCCCACCAGCCGGGATCGGACTGCCGTTCGTGAAGTCGATGACCAGATCGTCCGAGCCGTCGCCAGTGTTGACGACGATTTGTGTCAACGCCGCCAATTTGACCTGGGCCGATTCCACGCCGTCACTCACCGCGATTCCATTCCTTGGATCTGAGATCACCACGTTGCCGTCACGATCCAGGAAGAGCGTCAGCGCATCGTTGGAGGCTGCGCCGGTGTCGGTGATTGTGAGCGTTCCGTCCCTGCCGAGACTGGCCTGCGTCGTGCTCGGTGACTCGGTCAAAATCACATCTCCACTCGCACCGGCGGGGTTGTAGTTAATGCGGAAGATCGTCTTCTCAACGGTCAGCAAGTCGCCTTCGTTGAGCGTGACTCCACGGTACTGGAACTTTCCGACCACCTTCGAGCCGACGCCGGTACTGTCGATGATCTTGTAGACCTGTTTGCCA
>JAYUFI010000974.1:0-1236 GCA_043738805.1 Planctomycetaceae bacterium
GGTGGCGACAGGTCTGAGCCGGCCACCGTCCAACCCAGCCCTTGCAGCATCTCGGCGAGTGCCTTCATCCCCGAACCGCAGATGCCGACCAAATGCGCGGACATCGCATCGGCGTTCGTCCGGGTGACGAGCGACCGAGCGTTCGGTATCGGAGAATGTCCTGAGAGGGGATTCATGTGGCGACGCACCGAAGGGATCGAAAACCGGTCGCGGATTGTAGGGGCGTTATGAATTCCGGGGAGTGCGGTTTTTTGTGGAGCACGATTTCATCGTGCTCAAATCCTAGAGTATGGGCAATGTTCCCCACTTTCAGGCCACCAAGTCTCACGGCCAATCGACGCCCCCCGGATGCCACGGATGGCAGCGAGCGATGCGGGCGATCCCTTTGAGTGTTCCGCGAATTGCACCGTACTTCGTGACCGCCAAGATGAAGTACTCGCTGCATGTCGGATGAAAGCGGCACTGCCGACCGATGATGTAACTCAACGTCATTTGATACAGCCTGACGACTGCAATCAGCAGATACGACGGAATCTTCACGAGACGGCGTAACAGAATCATGAGCGGTCGTTCGGCTTCTGTTGGTTCCGGTCCATTGAAGCGAAATCACGCTGCATGGTGACCGGCGTCAGTTTCTTCGCCACTCGTTTCACCAGCGAGGTCAGCGATCTTTGCACGGTCACAGCATCGGGCTCTGTTCCCGCGCGCGGTTGGATGACCAAGTCGATCCCGCTGGGCATCTCCGCACGAGACAAACGAAACGCCTCGCGGATGAGCCGCTTCCAGCGATTGCGTTGCACGGCGTTGCCGCAACGTTTTGAGACCGCCAAGCCGATTCGCGTTTGCGGCTCAGCGTTCCGAGCGGCAGTGATCAGCAGCACCGCGTCGCTCATGCGCGAGCCTTGCTCATAAACGCGAGCGAAATCCAAGCGGCTGCGGATGTGCGTCGATTTGGGAAACGTCAACTTCTGCGTGAGCACAGCCGGCATCAATGAATCTCTGTTTTCGGCTCATCAGGAGCAGGGAGTCCGTCCGCTTCACGACGGTGTTTCAACCGTAGGAATTCCAGTTCGTCATACTTGGATTTCAGCAACTTCGATTGAGTCAGCCGCCGCATCCGTTTTGCTCCGAGCACAATCACGCACAGCAACACGAGCAATCCAAGACCGCACGAGACCACCAACCAAATCAACAACTTCGCGGCATCATCGACATCTCGAAACTTCTCCGGTGCCA
>JAYUFI010000975.1:0-1236 GCA_043738805.1 Planctomycetaceae bacterium
GCCGTTTGGAACACTTTGGACTCGCGATACTCGCGCCGTTCGCGGGAACAACGAGAAACACGGTCTAGTTCGTCGTCGGTGGTCGGACGGAGTTCGCTACATCCTTCTCGCGGTGCGCAACCCGCCACACTGCGCGACCACACCCAACCGGTGCGCGGGCAGACAAAGAGTTGTTGCGGACGGCGAACGCTCAAATCACGAAATTTGACTCGCAAAGCCGCCACGGCACCACGCGAAGCCGTCTGCCGATCGGAGGCATATTCGAGCCAAGGGACATCGCCCCGTTCGGCCAATCCTAGCAGTGTCTCGAACGCCGTCGAAAGCAGTTCGTCCGCCCGGCGCGGAACGTCGTCGATCACACCGATCTTCTGAAGCACGGTCCGCGCGAAGCGACCGCGTGTCTGCCGCTCAGTCTCACCGACGAACCTCAGCAGCCGATTGAGCAAAGCATCCTTGCGACTGCACCAAAGGCCGATTTTACCAACGTGATCGGCTCCAAAGGTTTCATCGAGTTCCTCGTCGCCTAATGTCACAGCCCCCTGTTCGCGCAGATTGTCACACAGTGCGGCAAGGAAGTCCGGCCAACAATCTGACAGAGCTGCGCGAGCGATCGCGTCCGGCAAGCCGCCCAGCAACGCATTTGGGACCGAAATCGAATCCAAACCGGAATAGACGACCTCCAGCAATCCAATATCCTCTGGCGATGATGAGCCACGGTACGGCTTGACGAGTTCGTTCATCAGTCGCAGTGTGAGAGACTTCCGAACGTGACGAGCGTTGTCTTCAAATTTTTGCTGTGACCATTGATCGGCCCGGTGTTGTTCGGCGGATTCCCGGTCCAACAACTCCGTCACGAGTTGTGAACGTCCGACGGCATCTGCCCAAGCATCCAATCGTCCGCCTGAAGTTGCCGTGACGAGTTCACTCCGCACGTCTGCAAGTTGCACTTCGACGCGGCGGCGTTGTGCGTCTGTCAGGATTTCCGTCGCGAACCGTCGGCTGAGTGATTCGATGTCTCGGTGCAAATCCAGAATCAGTGCTTGGTCGATCGGCGGGCTGTCGAGCGCACACCGCACCCACGCCGCGCGGATCAGCCGCCGCTCGTGTTGTTGCGACAACTGTGGCCCGAGCTTCGCCGCCTCGCGCCGACTGTCGCTGAAGGTGAGCAGCCGTCGTCCGCGACCCGGCAACAACGCGCGCGAGGCCGATGGAAACTCGGGCAACTCGGCCAACATC
>JAYUFI010000976.1:0-1235 GCA_043738805.1 Planctomycetaceae bacterium
CAATTTGCTGAAACCGCGTGCGCTGCCGGATTGGTGAGCCGTATCAACCTCATGCAAAATCCGGCTGGGATACTCTTCTCGCCAGAACTGAGAACGATGGTCTTTTCTAATCTCCCTCAGTTTTGGAAGGAAGAGTCAGGGGCGGCGCTCGGCGAACGAGTGGCGTGGGAACTGGTAAAAATGGCACTCACTGAAGAGGCAAATCTGCTCGCCGAGACGATTGAAAATCTTCCCGACGAATGCGAGTGGAAAACGACATTTGAAAATGAACTGCCGCGAGTGTTCGTCACCGGAGTGATTGAACCGAAGATCCGGGCGACAACTCCGAGCAACAATTATGTCGCGAATTTGCGGAGCAAGGCAGTGTCGAAAATAGAATCGGAAGTATCGGATGACATGAACGCAGCGAAAGCTGCTTTCCTTGAGCAAGGTGGAACGGCTGCTGCCGACAACGGTTCAACGCGAGCAAGCTCAGGTTTCGTCGGATCGCAACCCGCTGGTCAAACCAAAGTTCAGCCGGTCGATAATCGGGAAAGAGCCATCACGAAGAATCGCGATGACAAGCGGCTGACGACAAACGAGAAGATGGTAGTCGAGTTCACACGCGACCGCTCTTGCATCGAATGGACGGCTCAACAGTGGGCAGAACTTTTGCAGGTGGACTCATCTACGGTTCGCAAGACGCCCACTTGGCGAATCGCCATCGCGAAGGAACGTGACAGAAGCAAATCCGAACGGCGAAATCGTCCCAATGCGAAAGGCCGAAAGGTCAATCACAAACGAGCATGAAGTCGATTCACGTTTCACGCTCCATTTTCACGCTCACTCCGCGAACGGCCTGTATTCAGGCCGTTTTGTGTTCGTGAAACGTGAAAACGTCAAAAACTGTTCACGCTCGCCAGTAGGGCACACGGTGCAACATCGCACCACGTTTTCCTGAACTGGAGACGAGCATGAAGAGGCTGAAGGAACCACCCGAGACGGACTGCGCGTCCGTCTGGTTCGCGAGGCTGGAACGCGCGAAGAACCTAAACGACTTTGAGCGAGCGGCGGAAGCCGTGCGCGAACTCCGGCGACTTGGTGTCGTCGTCCAATTTGCAGCGGATGCCGACACACCCAAGTCGGAGGGTTCGCACAATGCGTGACATCTCGCCCGCACCGCCTCGCGAGGCCGCTCTGATCGACGCGGCTGAGTTCGCGCGGTTGCTCTCCGTCAGCAAGCCGACGCTGTGGAG
>JAYUFI010000977.1:0-1232 GCA_043738805.1 Planctomycetaceae bacterium
GTACGTGTCGCCGAAGGGTGAGAAGAAGATCGTCGATAGCGGGTTGAAGTTTGCCAACGGCCTCTGTTGCTCGCCCGATCAATCGCTGCTGTATGTCGCAGACAGCCGGAGCCACTGGCTCTACAGCTACCAGATTCAGGCCGACGGCTCGCTGGCTCACAAGCAGAAGTATTTTCATCTGCACGTCCCCGACACGGCCGACGACAGTGGGGCTGACGGCGTGCGTACCGATCGCGACGGACGTGTGTGGGTGGCGACTCGCATGGGTCTGCAAGTCTGCGATCAACCCGGCCGAGTCAACTGCATCATCCCCACTCCGAACGGCAAGGTTTCCAATCTGACTTTCGGCGGCGAGCACTTTGACACGCTCTTCTGCACCTGCGGCGACCGCGTCTACTCCCGCAAGGTGAAGGTCAAAGGGGCCAACGGCTGGCAAGCACCGATCAAGCCAGGGCAGCCGAGGTTGTAATCCGAATTCCAATTGAAGATTGCACGTTGTATGCCAATCCAGAAGCCCGGCATTTTGAACTGCTGGGCTTCTTTTCTATTCGAGCTACGCACCTCGCAATTATCTATTTGAGCTCCTCACGCTCCGGTCGGGCGAGTCGCATCAGTGCGACTTCAATCGGGCGACCGACCCACAGAATGAGCATGGCCACCGCGAGGGCCGCGAGGGCCGTTCTCCACTGGCCCATGCCGCAGCAGGTTCCCAAGGCCGCGGAGACCCAAATCGAAGCGGCGGTTGTGAGGCCGTGAACTTCGTTGGATTGATTGCTGCGCAAGATGACTCCGCCGCCGAGGAAGCCGATACCGCCGATGATTCCTTGAACGACTCGCAATGCGCTGTCGGGTGATTTCTCGCCCGCTTCAACCATCGCCGTGATACTGCACACGATCACCACAGCGGCTCCCAATGAGACCAGCGCCAGAACGCGAACCCCCGCCGGCTTGTGATGTAAATCCCGGTCGATTCCCAGAATCGCTCCGACAATCGTCGCCAGAACGAGTCGAATCAGGATCTCATGAATGCCATCAAAGTCTGCTGGGATCATCGGTAACTCCGAGTGGCGGTTGATCGAATTGTTTCACGACGTTCAGACGTGCGAACGAACGGCCTGAGAGTAGAGGTTCTGTATTAAGCGAGATGATAGCGGCATGAATAGTTTGATTCAGAGCGTGGCGTATTTCATAGCGAGCGGTGATGCGTTCTTCGCGGGAGCGTTGCTGATCGT
>JAYUFI010000978.1:0-3417 GCA_043738805.1 Planctomycetaceae bacterium
GGCGTTCTTTCGCGGAGCGAAAGACGACAAACCACCAAACTGACCCACTACCCAACGTCTTGGCGGTCACTGCTGACACCAGAGTTCTTCTCAGCGAACCCGCTCCTCAAACGTAAACTGCTGGTGTATCGCCGGGACTCCATTCTCCAGTGCCTCTTTCTAAACACCTCAATGCGAATCAGCCGGGTTGATGGCGGAGGGCTCGACCAGTATGTGCTGATCAATGCGATTGCGAGAAAAGAAGGCGAACGAAGAGAATCTCAGTCGCAGAGCGACGGAGCTACGTCGGCGAGTCGTTCCCGCGACTCGCATTCACCACCCCGCAACACGCGAAACATATTTCATGCCCCGCACATATCTCGACAACGCCGCGACCAGTTGGCCGAAGCCGGAGGGGGTGATCGCGGCGATGGACCGTTATCACTGCGAGTTGGGTGTCGCCGCCGGACGCGGGGCGACGCGAGCCGCTTCGGAAGTGGACGCAGTCATCGCGCGTTGCCGACTGCGAGCGGCGAATCTGCTCGGTGCGGAGTCGTCCGAGCGGATCGTGTTCACGTTCAACGGCACCGACAGTCTGAATGTCGCTCTGCACGGCGCGCTGAAAGCCGGCGATCACGTCATCGCATCGACGCTGGAGCACAACTCGGTCTTGCGTCCGTTGAGTGAACTCCGGCAACGAATCGGAATTGAAACGACGTTGATCGCTCCTGAGTCCGACGGGCGAGTCGAGCCGACAAAGTTCCGTGACGCGCTGCGATCGAACACGCGGATGATCGCGCTGTTGCATGCCTCGAACGTGACCGGCATCGTGCAACCGATTGAGGATGTCGGCATGATCGCGAAACAAGCGGGCGTGTTGATGCTCGTCGATGCCGCGCAGACCGTCGGGCATCGGCCGATCAATGTGAGTGATCTGCCGCTCGATTTGCTGGCGTGTCCCGGACACAAAGGTTTGCTTGGCCCGCTTGGAACCGGGGTGTTGTATTTGCGGCCGGGAGTCGAACAGCATCTCGTGAGCTTTCGGCAAGGTGGGACCGGTTCCGCCAGTGAAGACGAGCGTCAGCCCGAACAGCTTCCCGACAAGTTTGAGTCAGGCAATCAGAACGTTCCCGGACTGTTTGGTCTGGAAGCCGCGTTGTCTTGGGTTCAAGAGAGACAGATCGAAACGATTCAGCGGCACGAACAACTTTTGCGGCGAGCGTTGCTCGATCAATTGTCGGGCTTGTCGCACGTGACACATTTCGGCGGCGACGTTGCGGATGAGCAGACCGTGGGTGTGGTCAGCCTCACGCTGGACGGTTTCGATCCGCAAGACTTGGCGGCGATCCTCGATGCGGATTTCGACATTCAAACGCGGGCCGGTTTGCACTGTGCTCCGGGAGTTCATCGTTCGTTGAGAACGCTCGCATCGGGCGGGACGTTGCGAGTCAGTTTCGGCGAGGCGACGTCGCTGGTTGAGGTGCGTCACTTCGTCGAGTCGCTGCGGCAGATTGCCGGTGTGTGATGCGGTCGAGCTTGCGGGTCGCGAGCCGCTCTGGTTCTCGCAGATATCGGATGCGCCAAACGAGCGGCGTTGAGCGGGATTCAGAAAGACCTTTTTGCGCTCTTCACGCCTTTGCGGTGCAGTCGCAAGCCCATCACGGTTCTGGAAACAACATGCTGACGCTCGTTCGATCATGCACCGAACGGATTGCTTCCGCGAAGAACGGAGCCACAGACACGACCGTAATGTTCGGCGGCAGCGGATCAAACGCCGCTTCGACCGTGTCGGTGATCAGCATTTGCTTGATCTGGCTGTCACCGATCAGCGGAGCCGCTCCTTTGGAGAGGACGGCGTGAGTGACCGCCGCGTAGATGTCCTTCGCGCCGCGTTGCTTCAGGGCGTTCGCCATGTTGATCAGCGTCCGGCCGGTGATCGTGAAGTCATCGACCAGCACGACATTCTTTCCGGCCACGTCGCCGATCACTTCCAGGATCTCGGCGTTCTCGGTGTGGTCGGCGCGATGCTTGTTTCCGATGACGACCGGCACTCCCAAAATTTTCGCGTATTGCGAAGCGCTCTTCGCAAAGCCGACGTCCGGGCTGCACACCACCAGATCGGGGATCTTCATCGAGTTGATGTAGTCGCACAGCACATGTCGGCCGTAAAGATGATCCACCGGAATACTGAAGAAGCCCTGAATCTGCGGGCTGTGCAAGTCCATCGTCAGGACTCGATCGCAACCGGCCGCCTCAAGGCAGTCGGCACAGACGCGGGCTCGAATGCTGACGCGCGGTTCGTCCTTCTTGTCACCCTTGGCATAGCTGAAGAACGGAATCACGGCAGTCACTTGCTGAGCACTGGCTCGCTTCAGAGCGTCGATCCAAAAGAGCTATTCCATGAAGTTGTCGTTGACCGGGAAATGAACTCCTTGAATTACGAAAACGTCCCGGCCACGCACATTCTCTTTGATCCGCACGAAAACATTGCCCTCGCTGAAAACGTGAGCGCGTCCAGGAATCAGCGGTACGCCGAGGCAATTGGCGATCGCTTGAGCCAACACCGGATTGCCCGATCCCGACAACAGCGCGAGATCGCCTTGAGGCGGCTGGAAAGGGATCGCTCGCGGACCAGACATCTTCGACGGAGGTGGCATGATCGACTCGTGGAGGTTCGCGGTTCCGCTTCGTTCGTAGCCATCATCGCTCCGCGTGATGAGCCGAATGCTTCGCGGAGCGTTAGTCAGTGACCGGCTCGTCATACGGAGCGATGACAGCTACGCACAACGGCTTCGCCGCGTTTCCTGATCCAACAGATTGAGTAACGGAGGGGACGACAAACACAACAAAAAACGCCACCCTCCTGGTGGCCGAGTGCCTCCGTGTCCCGTGAAAAAAGGGGGCAAACCCGCACTTGGTCTCGGGCCTGTCCCCTGTCTTCACGCAATCTTCAAACGGCGGCGAGCATGATAGTGGGGGAGGGGATGAACTCAAGCGAGAGGGGTTGGTCAGTTGCCAGTGCTTGTCGAACGCCGTCATTTCGGCGAGCACAAACGAGTGAACATTCCCTGGTTGTCTGCGTAAAACTTTCACTCGATGACAAACAAACCGTCGCGGTTTTGGAGATAGAGTCGCGGTTTCATCTAAGCACGCAGCACCACGGCCGCCTCGGCGAGGATCGACAAGCAATACTTCGATCGACTCGGCAGTAGCAATCAGTCGGCCTTGGGCGATTTTCCGACACACTCAAAAAAAATCCCCTGTAACGTGGCAACATAAAACGAACTCATTAGAATCCCGCCCCGCTTGGCCCCTATAGCTCAATTGGTAGAGCAAATGACTCTTAATCATTAGGTTGTAGGTTCGAGTCCTACTGGGGGCACTTCTTAAAGCCGCAGCCTGAAAGGTTTGCGGCTTTTTTTTTGGCGGAGCACTGAG
>JAYUFI010000979.1:0-1227 GCA_043738805.1 Planctomycetaceae bacterium
GAGTAAGTTGTAGGCATCAAAGTCCGCCTGCGAACGCCAGAACATGCGCGAACACCCGCTGCCGACAAACATCAGAGTGACGGCCAGCATGGCAATCGCACATCGATAACGACGGGACGCGATCACGCTTCGTCCTCCGCAAGTTGGTTGTTCAAACCAAGAGCCGACAACATCTGACGCAGCGCGAGGTGCGGCGAGTTGGGCTCTTCATCCTTACCCGAATGGCATTCGCTCCAGACCAGATCATCGTGAGAGCAATTCGCTTCGGCGAGACTCGTGACAGACGGTGCGGTCTTCACGCTGGTACTGCCGTCGAAGCCCTCAACGAGTTGTCTCATCAACAAGCTCAGAGTCGAACGGTCATCCGCCGGCACGGCCCGCAGCAACCGAACGGCCCAGATTCGTTTGGCGACATCGACTCGCTCCAGCAGCCGCTGTCCGCTGGGGCTGAGCAGCAACACACGCTTGCGGCGGTCGGCATCCGAACGCAGTCGATCCACCAAACCCTCCTGCTGCATCCGTTCGATCAGCGTGCTAATGTTCGATTCAGACTGCAACAATCGCTCGGCCAACTCCGACTGGGAGAGACCGGTCAGCGACGCGATCCTCAGCGCGACGAGGACGGAGTAACGAACTTCGGTCAATGCGAACTGTTCGAGGAACTCGCCCAACCACAGCCGGATGTGAGTCGCCGCGCGCAGCAGCCGATCCAGCGTTTCGCTTGCTTCGTCCACGGAGCCCGTCAGCTCGTTAGTCTTTTCTCGTTCGACAAAATTCATCAGAGGTGGCCCTCATCGCAGTGGGGAGTCTTCAGGAAGGATTGGCAACGTCATGACAGCCATCGCGTCGCGGCCAGTCGTTCGACGAGTCCGCCGACATGACATCGCATCAGGATGATTCGACCGAGAATGGTTCGAGACTGAAGGAGTTCTCAGCAAAGTCGGCAAAGTCGAGCACAACCCGCGCGGCCAAACTCGTTTTGAAACACGCCTTGTCACCTCTATACAAGACGATTCACCTCGCGCCAGACGATCGCGATTAAGCCGACCCTGCCTGCGAAGCAGACTCCGACGCTCCGAACGAAACCGGCAAAGTGTGCCGGTGCTCCGATCCGATCTCCTCCGATGTTAGCCGTGAGTCTGGAAGTGGTCACGACCCGCCTCGGCATCGGTCGCAACCGATCCATCGTCGAACCAGCTTCCATACATGGCTCCGTCCCGTTTGAAG
>JAYUFI010000980.1:0-3406 GCA_043738805.1 Planctomycetaceae bacterium
AGCCAGCGTCAGTTGAGTCCCCTCGATGTGCGTCGTGTGATGCGCTTCGAGCAGCAACGCCCGCCGCCCCATCGACCGAATCCACTCGTCGGACAAGTGAGCCGCATCCAGAAACCCGCGCGCCCGCTCAATCCGCGTCAGCCCGGCGGTCATTGAGTTCGTGATGGTGAAGCGGGGAGCGAAGGACATTGATTCACCGCAATCGAAGAGCGGTAGGTCAGGCTATGTCTGACGATTCGCGGCCTCTCGGTTGGATTTGGATTGAGCATCGAAGAGTCACATTGAGCCTGACCTGCTCGTCCTTCAAATCAGCATCACTCGATGAAAATAGTGTCAACCAACCGTGTACACCCCGAAGTGAACCTGGCGAGAACCTTGAGTTGCTCTTCCACAATTGGGTTGGTGGTCTTGTGTGGGTAATTCACCGTATGTGACACTTCTCCCCAAACTTCCTCCATCAAGGTGCGTACCTGCAACTCACAACGGACAGGCGTCTTTCGTTGAGGGTCGAGGATGTAATGGACGCTGGTGTACATCGACTCACGTTCGATCGGTATCGCGCCCCATTTTGTAAACAATTCCCGGTACTCGCTATCCCACGTATTCGCTATCGGACCTTCAGTGATTACAAAATTGGCTTCATCCAAGACGCTTCGAATCGCTTCGTCGATTCGCGGAAACTGACTCGTGTGAAGATGGATTAACCTTATCCCAGCTAGGTCGGTCACTTGTTCAAACAGATTCGCGGTTGTGAGATCGAACGGTCTCCCGTCCTTCAGTGCGTCGGCACGTTTACGACAAAGTTTGTCACGAAGATGATCCGAATCCTTGATTCGATGCCGCATACTATGGATTAGGGGCTTAAGCGCAGAATTGCGTTGCAGTTCGTTTGAAACCGACTCTGCAACGCTCTCGAAAGTGTGTCGATGCAACTTGAAGTGTTCGATGAGAACATCAATCTCTGCATCAACTGCTGAGACCTTCGGCTTTTTTGGAGTCGCCATTTCCCCTCACTTCGCTGATGTCAGGCGTGAAATCTCACTGGCAATCCTGAAGTAAGCATCTTTCGCCGCAACGGAAAGATCGGATGACGAATCCTTCCCACTGAGCTTCCAAATTGGCACTCCGGCCAATTGGGACTTCCCGGCGGCATCCTTGAGATCGGGGACCATCCCCAGTTGGTAAGGAGTTCGTGAGACGACATTATTTGTCCCCAGCAGCTTTACTACATCTTCGTAAACATGTCGTTCCAATTGCGCCGCGAACGTTGAGTGCAGCGTTGTTTGCGGAGTTGCTCGCTGAAGAACGTATCCTAAAAATCGAGGCGACCCCGGCATCAAGAGGTCCATCTCAGCAGGGGCCAATTCAGCAAACCGAGGCCAGTCTTGAATCCAGTTCTTGATGGACACGCCCAGTGTTTTCAGAGCACGAACCGAGAACAAATCGGGAAATGCGGGCACCACGAAGTAATCAGTTGCCATCAAAATCGATCGGTTGAGGTCCCCAATACTTGGACCAGTGTCACAGAGAATGAAGTCGTATGACGAGAGGGCAGCCGACGCGCGAACAGCGTGAGGAACAGCGGAGATTCCACGGTATCCGCGAGAACGTAGTGCTTGAGCGTCCAGCCAAAACCCGCCGAGTAACTGCTCGTACTCCGAAAGCCGAATATCCCCGACCAGCAGATCGACGTTTTTGATCGCCGATTCGTGCGGTTCAATTTGCCTAACTTCCCCTCGGCCATCCGCGACCGGCGAAATTGCCGACCATATGGTTCTTCCACTCTCCGAATCGGACGCTTGAAGCATTTTGTCAAGAACTGCTGATTCAATCAGATATGAGGAAAGATTACATTGAGGATCGGCGTCCACAAGTAGCACCCGAGCCTTTTGCTCAGACAAGGCCGCAGCCAAATGCATGGCAAGCGTCGTTTTTCCGACACCGCCTTTGTGATTGAAAAGCGTGATCCAAACAGCCTCTCGCTGTTGTCTGCGGCGAACAGTCGGCATGCCTGATTCCTTGTCGAACGCTGCTGGAGTCACTTTTTCTTTGTCGAGTTTTTTGACCGACGTTTCTGCATGCGCTCAATTGCTGCTTTGGCTGTCTCACGATCGGGTAAGGCGAGGATGAATTGCTCGCCTAGTGAACTCAATTGCTTTTGCCCGCTAGGTGCGGAGACCAAGTAGCCAGAGCGAACCGCGTTAAGCACTGCCTGAGACACATTTGAAAACTTCGGCTGCGCACCTTCGGTGTTGAGTTCACTCAAGTCAATGTTTTTGAAATGCGGTGTATCACGATAATGCGTCAAAAAGTAAGCTAGGCATGCGATGCGTTCAACATCCGTCTGCGGCTCCTTGCTGAGAAGGAACTCCTTCGGCGACAACGACACCCGCTCGCCAAATCCAACATGATTGTCACGAGCATTGGGACGATAGGTTGAGCTTGGTTGCGCCGGTGACGTCTGAACCGTAATACCGGATGCTCGCCGAGCCACGCCAACAAAAATACAGGCGGACTCAATGACCTGCGACCTCAACTCTTCAGGCAACGATTTCAACGCTCTGACGATAGCGTTCTGCGCATCCAGTTCCTGATCATTTTGCAGATCGGCGGAAACATCTGACATCGAAGTTACCTTTCAATTCATGAATCGAATTTGGCCGCTCGGAGGATAACATCGTCTCGACTAAACGTCACTCCGCAGCTACAGATCCGAGGTATGACTTCCGTCCCACACTCACAGCCGCGTGATCGTCTCGTGCAGGTTCAGGATCGTTCTGGCGATGCTTGTCCAGGCGGCGAGGTCGGGTTTGTTGAGGCCGTCGGGGACGAGGCTCTCGCCGGTGCGGTCGAGTTGGTCGGCGTGGGCCGGGTTGGCGCGGAACTCTTCGCGGTGCTTGGCGAGGAGTTTCTGGAGGATCGCCAGTTCTTCGGGCTTGGGGGCGCGGGAGACGGCGCGGCGGAAGGCCCAGGTGAGGCGGGACTCATCGGTGTCGCCTCCCTCTTTCATGATGTGGGTCGCGAAGACTCGGGCCGCTTCGACGTAGCTGGGGTCGTTGAGGAGAGTCAGCGCCTGCTGCGGCGTGTTCGAGCGAGGCCGGTCGGCGGTGCATTCTTCTCGACTCGGCGCATCGAACGCGGCGAGAGACGGATGCAGGAACGAGCGTTGCCAGAACGTGTACATGCCGCGGCGGTATTGCCGTTCTCCCTTGTCATGCACCCACGTGCGGCGCGGGAAGTTGAGGAACTCCCAGTAGCCTTCGGGTTGATACGGCAGATCGCTTTCGCCGCCGACTCGCAGCGAGAGAAGGCCGCTGATCGCCAGCGCGTTGTCGCGGATGAACTCGGCATCGAGGCGCGAGCGGTTCTGCGCCGAGAGGAGCCGGTTGAACGGATCGGCCGCGCG
>JAYUFI010000981.1:0-3406 GCA_043738805.1 Planctomycetaceae bacterium
CTTCTGACCTTCGACCGACAGATACAGAATGCCGAACTCTTTGGTCTGCGCTTCCATCGTTTGCTTGGGATACAGCGTGACGACGTTGAGCCCGTACTCTTTGATGAACCGGTCGCGTGTGTCGAGCGTTTCCTGAAACATGACGCCGGTATCGACAAACAACACCGGGACGCCGAGCTTCAAAGTGGAGATCATGTGACAAACAACGCTGCCTGCCTCTTGCATAGCCGACACTGCCGCAAGTTTGTCACCAAAAACCTGGCTCGCCCACAGCAGCAACTCTTGCGGCGTCCGTTCTTCAAAGTTCTGGTTCAGGTCGATCAAGTCGGCTTGAGTCAATTTGGGCATGAGTCACTCTCGTCAAATCTTCGCGAAATTCAGCGGCATTCCGTCACCGCTGAAGAGAGGGCGGTTGTAGTTGGGGTCAGGAAGACAGACAAGTCGGCGACAGGTGAGAGAAGAGTGACGAGTTCACCCAAGTGGCCGCTGTCAGTCCATCGAACAACAAAAGCATTGTGGTTCATCCGCAGCTCGGCTCTGCCATCCGCAGGCAGTCTTCCTGCGGATGGCAGAGTCGAACTGCGGATGAAGAAATACACAAGCGGTCCATAACTTACGGCGGTTTCGAATTGGGTCCAATAAAAAAGCCAACCCCTCGTCATGGCAGGAATGAGTTGTCCGCCAGAGCAGAATATCTGCAAACAATTGCTGTCCCGACTCAGGGTTCGCGATAAAGTACGTTCCTGCCCAAACGCTTCGCCGGAATTTCGATGCCCCGCCTGGTTAAGGAAGCCCGATGGTTCTAACTGCTCGACTCATCGCTGTCTCATTGACGCTATTTGTTGTACTCAGCGTTGCTGCAGAAACATTCGCCGGGCCGCTGTCGGTGCAACCCGACTCGGTCAGCTTGAGCGATCCGTTTGCTCGGCGGCAGTTGTTGATCGAAGCTGATGGGCGCGATGTCACCCGCGAGGCGAAATTCGTCAGCAGTCACCCGGCGATCGCCACCGTCGATGAGGCGGGCTATGTGACTCCCGTCGCGGATGGCTCGACCGAGATCAGCGTGAGCGTCGGCGGAGTCACCTCGAAGATCCCGGTCAAAGTCAGCGGCACAGCCAACGGACGCAGCGTCGATTTCTCGACCGAGATCGTGCCGCTGCTGAGCCGCTTCGGTTGCAACGCCGGCGGATGCCACGGCAAGCAGAACGGCCAGAACGGATTTCAGTTGTCACTGTTTGGGTTTGATACCGAGTTCGATTACTCGGCGTTGGTGAAGGAAGCTCGTGGTCGCCGTGTGACGGTTTCGAATGCCAGCGGCAGTTTGCTGCTCCGCAAAGCAGCAGGTGCGGTTCCTCACGGCGGCGGACGCCGTGTCGAAGTCGGCAGCGAACCGTATCGGCTGTTTCAAAGTTGGATCGAATCGGGAGCCCCCGCGTCGTCACCGGAGGTGCCGCACGTCGTGAAGCTGAATGTGTCGCCAAAAGAACGAGTCCTGAATGTAGGACGGGCACTCTTGCCCGTCGTCGGCGCAGAGAATCAAGCGAATGCAAACAACAACGCGACGGGCAAGAGTGCCCATCCTCCGAATACGCAACAGCAACTCGCGGTCATCGCCGAATACAGCGACGGCAGTCAGCGAGACGTGACGCGACAAGTCGATTACTCCAGCAACCTCGACGTCGTCGCGACCGTCTCGCCGGACGGACTCGTGAAAACGACCGGCCAATCGGGTGAAGCGGCGATCATGACTCGCTACATGGGGCAGGTCGCCGTCTTCATGGCATTGGTCCCGCACGGTGAGCCGCTGAAAGAGATTGCCAACTTCACGCCGAAGACGGAGATCGATCGGCTGGTCGTCGAGAAGTGGAAGAAGCTTGGCCTGAAGCCGTCACCGCAGGTCGATGACGCGACGTTTCTGCGGCGAGTGACGCTCGACCTCTGCGGTCGCTTGCCGACTTCCGACGAAGCGCGAGCGTTCCTCAATGACGCGAGCCCGAACAAGCGAGACACGCTCGTCGATCGCTTGCTCGAATCGCCCGATTACCCGGCGTTCTTCGCACTGCGCTGGGGATCGATCTTGCGGAACTCACAACTCGCGGGAGCCAACCGAGCGGCGTATGCGTTTCACAATTGGATCAAGGATCAAATCGCTCGCAACGTCCCGTATGACGAATTCGTTCGCAGCGTGATTGCCGCATCGGGTGAGTGGCAAGATGCTCCGGCGGTCAATCGCTACTGGCAGATGCGCGACGACCTGACTCATCAATCAACGGCCGACACCGCGCAAGTCTTTCTCGGCCTGCGGCTGCAATGCGCCAAGTGCCACCACCATCCGTATGAGCGATATTCGCAAGAAGACTATTATGGCTTGGCTGGCTTTTTTACGCGGCTCGGACAGAAGTCGTTCGGCGAACCGCCGCCGTACTTCACCTCACCCAACGTGACCAGCGGCGTGCAAAGCCCGCTGACGAAAGCCTCGCCGAAGCCGAAGTATCTCGATGGCGACTATGCCGAATTCACTGCCGAGCAAGACCCGCGACACGCGCTCGTCGATTGGATGATCAAGCCGGAGAACCCGTACTTCGCTCGCACGATGGCGAATCGTCTGTGGGGCCATTTCTTTGGCCGAGGACTCGTTCACGAAGTTGACGACCTCCGCGACACCAACCCGCCGTCGAATCCAGAACTGCTGAAATTCCTCGCCGAGGACTTCAAGACTCACAAGTTCGACGTCAAGCACATGATTCGGCAGATGGTCACGAGCAACGTCTATCAGTTGTCTTCGCAACCGACCCCCGACAACGAACACGACCGCCAGAATTACGCCCGCTTCTACGCCCGCCGCATGATTGCCGAGGTGATGCTCGATGCGGTTAATCAAGCGACCGGCTTCAAAGAACGTTTCAACGGAGTCGGTTCCAGCGCGCGAGCCGTCGATCTGCCGCACGAAGGTTTCGGTTCCTACTTCCTCGACGCCTTCGACCGCCCGCAGCGTGTGTCCGCCTGCGAATGCGAACGCTCCGCCGCCGCAACACTCGCCCAAGTGCTGCTGCTATCGAACTCAGATGAGATCGAAAACAAGCTCGCCTCTGGCGAAGGGAAGATCGCGAAGCTCTTCGCGGAAAAGGATAAGAAGCCACTGAAGCAAGTCGTCGAAGAACTCTACCTGGGAGCGGTCTCCCGTCTGCCGAGCAGCGACGAACTCAACACTTCGCTGGCGTATCTCGAACAACAACCCGACCAACGCCAAGCCGCCGAAGATCTGCTGTGGGCGCTTCTGAACTCGAAAGAGTTCATGTTCAATCATTGAGCGTTTTGGGATTGGCTTGTCCAAAGTGCGAACTTTTTCTCCGTGCAAGTTGAATGAGGACCGAACCCTCAACGCTCGCCGAGCAAGTGGTCAGAG
>JAYUFI010000982.1:0-8990 GCA_043738805.1 Planctomycetaceae bacterium
ACGGCCACACGGATGATGCGCACTCAAGTTGGTTGTCCATGAGAGATCAATTCCGAGTTGTGGCACTAGCCAGCCAGCCGTTCGGCGTTTGGCGCGTACTGGCTGAGGCGGATGTTTGCGCAGCCGGCGGATGTGAAGAGGCTCGCCAAATGCGGGTGGCACGTGAAGAACAGCACTTGATGTCCCTTCCGAGCGAATTCAACCAGCTCGTTCGCGGCGACGGCGGCCCGCGACGGATCGAGCGTCAGCAGGACGTCATCCAACAACAGCGGTAAATCGAAGCCGCGTTTGTGGAACTCGTCGACCAACGCCAAACGGATCGACAACAACAGCAGCTCGCGGGTGCTGCCGCTGAGTTGTTCCAAACGCCACGTGTTGCCGGTCGCGTCATCGACTCGCAGCGATCGCTGACGGAGCGGCGTCCACAGTGCGCGAAAGCGGCCTTCCGTCAAACGTCCGAAGTAACGCGAAGCGGCGGCGAGGATGCCCGGCTGACAAACTCGTTCGTAACGAGCGCGGATGCCGTCGATCGTTTGCGCGGTCCATTCGGCGGCGATCCACTCTTCGGCAGCCGCTTTGATTTGCGTCCGGACGAGTTCGCGTTCGAGCCGCCAGTCGGACGGTTCGTCGTCCGTTTCAAGTTGCTCAATCTCGTGCCGCGCGCGGCCGAGTTCTTCGTGCAACCGCTCGATCTCGTCATCGACGTCACTCGCTTCGTGACGGAATTTCGTCAGCAACGCCGAATGTTGGCTCGAATCAAACCGCAGCAGATCGTCTTCAACGATCGCCAATTCGGGGATCGCTCGACTGGCCGCTTCGAGTTCTTCCTTCGTCGCGGCGATCTGGCGTTGCAACGCTTCGTGACGTGCAACGATCGTCGCACGGCGTTCGTAATCGTCGCGGTCGGTCGCACAACCTTGTCGCAACAGAGCCGATCGTTGCAGACGCAGGTCTTCGATCTTCTCGTGATACTCGCCCGCTTCCGCGCGACGGCGGCGTTCTTCGCGACGCAGCTTCAGCCGCTCTTGCAACGTGGCGGTGAGCTGATTGAGGTCTTGTTCCCAAATCGTGAAGACCTCCGACGACGCTCGCTGTTCGAGATCGCGGCGGTTGAGCCGATGCAGAATTTCGACGATACGGCTGCGGGTGTTTTGCAGTCCCTCGATATGCCGCTTGAAGTCCGCTTCCGCCGTTTGCCATGTTTTGCGTTGTTCGTTGCACGCGGCGAGCCGCTGCCACAGATCGAAGGTCTCGACAACCCGCACGCTTTCCGGCAGTCCCAATTGCTTGAGCGTGTCGCACCACTGTTGCCGAGTGACCGTCAGTTCGCGCGCCGCCGCGCGGAAGCGATCGTTCAACGCGCTCCGCTTGCGCTGCCAGACGACGATCTTTTGCTGCAAGGCGATCAGACGTTCGAGTTCATCGCACGTCAACGACTCGCCCGCGTGGATCGAAGCGGCACCGCGACCGACGTGATGTGTGATGCTTTCGATCGACGGGATCGCGTCGATGATCTCCGCACTGGCCAGCGTGTCGGCGACGGAGGCGATGTGCGAGGCGAGCAGCGCGTGCTCGGAGTCGTCCCCGTAACCCGAAGCGTGAGCGAGGGCGTGCGCTTCGAGCGACGATGAATTCATCTGTAGCCGAACTCGTGAGAGTTCGGTTTGTGAGCCGTTGTCCGAAGTCTCACGACTTCGGCTACTTTCCGTCGTCGGAGCGTTTGGAAGCGTCTGCCCTCGCTCACGCGTCGGGTTAGTGAGAGGGGATTGTGGGATCGTTGTGAAATTAGACTCCGTTCCTGTGAGTCGCTCCCAAGATTCGCGAGCTTCTCGCAGCCGAGCTTCGTTTTCACGCAGCTCTTCATGCAACGTCGCGAGGCTGTCGCGGGCTTGTTGTTCAAACTGCATCTTCAGCGCCAACGCCACTCCGCTACAGACCGTTCCGATCAGCGAGTAAGCCGCTCCGCCGAGAATGCTCGACATGACCCCGGTCACGATCCCCAGCAATGCCAGCACAATCCCGCCGACGGCGAAGAAGCCGAGCGCAATCAGAACCCACGTCGGCAGAATGAGCCGCGGTTCCAAGCGTTCGATCTGTCGCGACGTGCTCACGCGGCGTTGCTCGAGTTCGATGATCCGCATCTGCATGTGCTCGATCTCCGGATCGACGCTCGCGGACGAACTGGTGGATCGAGCGATCGGCCTTGCGATCATCGGCAACGACATGCGCTGCGATCGTTCGCGCCGCAACGCCTCTTCGAGACTCAGTCCACCGAGCTTCTTCAACGCTTGATCGATCTCGGTCTGCGATTCTTGGCATTGCTGTGACAGACGCACGAGCCGCTGTTTCCACTTGTTCCGCAGCGAGCCCGCTCGGCGACACTGCCGCGCTTTCTCCACCAGTCGATAATGCGCGGCGACCGATGTGTCCAATGTCTCCAATTTCGCCAGCGTCCAGTCGGCACCGAGCGCCTGCACCTGGGCGTCGAGTTTTTCCTTCTGCTGTTTCATCACGTCGCGAGCCGCCCGCGCCCGTTCTTCTTGCCGAGCGGTGTGCTCGCGCTGATCGAGCAACCCACGCATCGCCGCCGAGCAGCGTCGCAATTCGTGGGCAACGACGATCTTCTTCGCATCACGATGAAACTGCTTCGCCTCGCCGATGAGCGCTTCGCGGCACTTCAGCGCGGTGTGCAGTTCTTGTTCAATCTGATCGAAGCGGGTAATCCCGCCCTCCGGGAAGTCGTCGATCCGCGGCAATCGCAGCAGGTCGGCTTGCAGATTGCGCAGCCGCTGCCACGGCGTCCAAACTTGTTCGATGTGGTTGTAGCCGCGCAGTTGGTCTTGCAGATGCGCACGCCGCGACTGCAGTTCGACGAGCCGCCGCTCGTGATTCCGGCGGGTGCGGACGAGGCCGGAGTATCGTTCAACTTGACGAGCCTGCGATTCGATTTGTTCGTTGAGTTGTTCGAATCGCTCCAGCAACTTCGGCAACGCTTCCTGCCGAGCAACATCCCACAGATGCGAAGTCGTGTGCGACATTTCATCGCGTGCACCGAGCAACGTTTGACCGTATGGTCCTAGCGTCTCGCCATGCACGGCTTTCGCGACGTCGTCATCCGCCAGCGCGGTGAGTTCATGCAGCTCGCGCAGGCCGAGCGAGAAGACTTGATCGAAAAGTTTTTCCGGCAGGTCGCCGATCACTTCGTGCAACGCATCCGTGATCGGCAACGTGGCCGATTCGACATCGAGTTGCTGTTCCGAATCAACTTCATCATCGGTTTCCCAATCACAGTGTTCAATGAGACTGTGACTGCTCGCCGGAGCGTTCGTCGGTGTCAGCCAGCGTGTGGAAACAAATCCGCTGCCGCCATCGTGAGCCGCTCGGCGAATCTCGAACAGACGGCCACGATGCCGCACTCGCAGCGATCCAACGGAGGGAAGCCGCTTTTTCCACGGTTCAAAGCCGGCACCGTCATCGGCTTTGAAACCGAACAACACGCCGCGAATGAATCGCCGCAGAGCGGACTTGCCCGATTCGTTCGACCCCGAAATGACCGTCAAGCTGTCGCTCGCGAGAGGCAATGACAGTTGATTCCAGGGGCCGAAATGTTCGATGTCGATTCCAGTGAGCTTCATCGAGTGACCTCAATGTCGTAGGCGAATCACTCCGTGATTCGCGTTTTCGCTGTGAGTAGCTGAAGTCGTGAGACTTCAGTCCGAAGTCTCACGACTTCGGCTACGGGCTATTTCGTCTGTTCTGCTTTGAACCATTTCCAACCGCGCCGTCGCGCCTGACTGAAGACAACTTCCGCATCGCATCGCGGCGCGGCGGCATTGATCCGAGCAAAATGTTCCTGTTGTTCGGCTCCTTCTTGCCCCAATTCGCTCCACGCCGATCGACCGAGCGGTTCGGCTTGATCAATCCGCCAGAAGTATTCGGTCGGAACATCCAACTGATCGCTGTCGTCATCGCTCGTTGATCGTGCTGCCGCAGGCTCGGTCGCCAGCAAGCGGAAGCGATGCAAGCGAGCGACTTCGAGTGGCCAGTCGCTCGCAGCGTCCAACCAATCGGCCAACTCGGACTGCATCGACTCCGCCGAGAGCGAATTGAACAACGCTCCTTCGCCGCGAATCGTCCAGCGGAGAAAGCAGGCTTGTGCGTGGAGTTGTTGGTGCGATGCGATCCGTTGTCCGTTTGTTTCGTTGTCCGTTGAGTCTTCGGCATCGTCATCGGCTGCGTCACCGTATTCGGCAACCAGGCTTTGCGGCTGCTGTGGCTGCGGGAGTGTTTCGGGAACGCCGCATAGTTCACGACATGCGGCCTGCATCCGCTGCACCAGTTGCTCGAACGTCGTGTCGGCCTTGATGTCGATTTGAAAATTCTCCCAACGCACGGGAGCAGTTGGCAGGAAACGGCAGCGGATGACGCCGTCGCTGTCGAGATCGACCAGTGAGCAGCCATGCAAACCGGTTTCTTCTGGTGAAAGACCTTGCGTCCCACCGGGGAAGTGCATCAACCAATCATCCCCTTTCGAGGTCGTTCGCTCGCGACCACCGACCACCGCGAGGTAATCCGCTTGCGGATCGTTGCCCGAATGGTCGATGCCATCACGCACAATCGCGATCGCGAAATGATTCGGTCGCAAGTCGGCGGCCGATTGCACGCGACGAATTTCGCGATGTGCTTCGTGCTTCTCGGGTAACCCTGCGTCAAGCTGAGCGTCATGATGATCAGCCTCGTCGAGTTCAGGATCGTCGTTCTCATCCACGAGCGATTCGTGGTGCGCATCGATCGCGTCGTCCCAGGTCTCTGCTTCGTCCGCTTCTTTGAAGCGACGTTGTGACAAGTCAGCATATGGCAGTTCGTCGTCGTGAGTCTGCGCAGCGCGAGTTCCTCGAAACGGCGGAGACGAATGCTGCGAGTTGCTGGGCGAGTCATCCTCGCTACCAAACCACGAGTTTCGCCAAGCCATCGCCCGAATCGATGCGATCACCGCTCCGTCTCGCAACACGGCGACGGGGTCATCGGTCTCCGGTCGAAACACCGTGACGTTGCTGGGCATGTCTGGAAAGTCATCCCAGACCGGCAGCGGATCGCGCGGGCCAGGAATGACAAAGACTTGAATGCCCGCGTCGTCGAGCCGCTCAAAGCCGTCACGCAGTTCGACACGTGACTTGATACTGAAGTCGGTCTGATCCAGCGCGTCACCAGTGAGCAGTAAGAAATCGACGTCGTGCTCAAGGCACTCGCCGACGAGGTTGCGAAACGCGCTCGTGGTCGCTCCGCGCACAAGCCCCCGCAGATCAACTCCAACGGGTCCAGTTTCATGCAACGGGTGATCGACCAACGCCCGCGCCGCGTGCAGAAACCGCAAGGTCTCATACGGCATGGCAGACTCCTTTCCGCCTAAAAATCCGCAGTTTGAAGGACACCATCGCAGCGTCCACCACTCTCGAAACGGCCTTTTTGCCGCTTCATTTTCCCTGAGAGCGGCGGAATGTACCGGAAGACCCAAAACAGCAAAAGGCCGTTTCGGCAAAACAAACAGAGTGGGTCGAGCGGCTCTCGTTAGTGCTCTTTGGAAAAGCCTCCGTGGTGAATTTCAAAATTGACTGACTATTCCGACGCACGCTTGTTACTTCGACTGCGACCAACAGGGATGCGACGCTTGGCCTTCACTTCTAACGCCGACTACAGTGCTGGTCCGGTTTTGATGTCACTCGGTTGCCAGCCCAGAGGTCTCCCATGCGATTGATCGCCTCCGTTCTGCTGTTGTGTGTCTGCTCACTTTCGTTTGCCGATGAAAACTGGAATCAATTCCGTGGTCCACACGGTGACGGCACTACGAACGCGAAGGGGTTGCCGGTCAAATTCAGCGAAGGTTCTCCGGAGATTGTATGGAAGACGCCGATCACGGGCCGCGCGTGGTCGTCCCCTATCGTTTGGGGCAATCAGATTTGGCTGACCAATGGTCCCGAAATTCAGAACACGACGAAGGACAAACCGAAGCTCGATAAGCCGATTGAACTCTTCGCCGTCTGCGTCGATCTCGAATCGGGCAAGGTTCTGCATAATCTCAAGCTGTTTGACTTCGACACGCCGCAGTTCACGCACGCGACCAACAGCTATGCGTCGCCGACTCCGTTCATGGAAGAGGGCCGCGTTTACATGCACTTCGGGGCTTACGGAACCGCCTGTCTCGACACCAAGACCGGCGAGAAAATTTGGGAACGCCGCGATTTAGAATGCGATCACTTCCGTGGACCGGGTTCTTCTCCGATTGTGCATGGCGGCTTGGTCTATCTCACGTTTGATGGTTACGACACGCAGTACATCACGGCGCTCGATAAGCTCACAGGCAAGACTGTCTGGAAGAAAGATCGCGGGATCGACTTCGGCACGACCGACGGTGACGCGAAGAAGGCGTACTCGACTCCGTTGATCATTAAAGAGGGCGCGCGCGAACTGCTCATCAGCCCGTTCGCCGCTGCGACGATTGCTTACGATCCGAAGACCGGCGAACCAATTTGGACGGTGCGTCACGGCGGCATGAACGCGGCCGGACGACCATTGTTCGGCAACGGCTTGCTCTATATCAACTCGGCTGACGGCCCGAATCCGTTGATCGCCGTGCGACCGGAGGGAGTCGGTGATATCACCAAGAACATCGTCTGGAAGACCAAACAAGCGGTTCCGAAACGCCCCTCGCAGATTTTGATCGGCGACCTGCTCTTCATGATGAGCGACAGCGGCATCGCGACCTGTGTGGATGCAAAAACCGGCACGGAGATTTGGACCAAACGCCTAGGCGGCGATTACTGGTCTTCGCCGTTGTGTGCCGACGGTTTGATTTATTGCTTCTCACAAGCGGGCGACATTCCGGTTTTCAAAGCGGGTCGTGAGTTTGAATTGGTCGCCGAAAACAAGCTCGACAGCGGCTTCAATGCGTCTCCGGCAGTCGCCGGAAAGTCGCTGATCTTGCGATCCAAGACGCACTTGTATTGCATCCAGAACACCAAGTGAGTGATCGCTGAAATACATGATTTATCCAAGAGTAAATTCGTAGGATGGGTACTCTTGCTCGTCGAATGTAAGACAACGGATAACTGACGTACTCCAGAAAACTTATCGTATGACTTCCTCCAAACAAACGATTCTTTCCGCGATTCGCCAACATCGTCTCGCCGAGGCTCCGTTGCCCAGTCTTGACCAAAAGTGGATTACTTTTGCCGATCCACGGCAGCAGTTCAGCATGGTGTTGGAATCGGTCGGCGGTCGTGCGGTGTTTGTGCCGAATCTCGCGATGCTCAATGCCGAGCTGTCGGCGATCTCCGCTTGGAAAGATGCTCGCAAGATCGTCGCGACAGTCGAAGGTATTGAATCCCTTTCGACGCAACAGCGAGTTGATCTCCAGCAGATCGACGATCCGCACGTGACCGAAGACATCGACTTCGCCGTGCTCCCCGGCGAGTTCGCTGTCGCCGAAAATGGAGCCGTGTGGATCACCGACTCGATCGTGAAACAGCGGGCGATTTACTTCATCGCTCAGCACTTGGCGCTGATCATTCGAGCGGACCAAGTCGTCCACAACATGCACGAGGCGTATCACCGCCTGTCGTTCGACACCGCACACTTCGGAGCGTTCATCTCCGGTCCCTCGAAGACGGCAGACATCGAGCAATCGCTCGTGATCGGCGCTCACGGCCCGCGGTCGATGACCGTATTCTTCGTCGGGTGAAGCTATTCGCTGTCGTCACCCGGTTTTCTAAACCGGGCGAAAGGTGCCAGCCCGGTGTGAAAAACCGGGCTACGAAAAGTGCGAAAGTTCATCCTCTACAACCTCGTCTCGACACGTTCGCGGCGACTGGCCTATAACCCAGTCCCTTCCGAATTCCCTTCGCAGTCATCCCCTCAATTTCCCGCAGAATTCACTCCGTTTTTCGCAATCCCCCCGCGATGGTGATTCTGCTTTTCGGTACTTCAACCAAGGACGGTTGGCCGATGAACAAGACGTTTTTCCGTTGGACGTTTCTCGCGTGTTTGGCTTCGATCGGCTGTGCGTCGCCGTTCTCGTTGTTCGCGAAAAAACCGCAGTCGTTCGACGACTACAAGACCGAGCAGATCGCCAAAAATCAGGCTCGCGTGCCAAGCAGCAGTTCGCTGTCGCGCGGTGCTGGCGAGACAACTGACTTACTCACCAAGGCCCACACAGCCTTTCAACAAGGGCTGATGAGCGAGGCTCAGGCAAACTATCAAGCGGTCTTGCGAAAGCAGCCCAATCACGCTGAAGCCAATCATCGACTGGCGGTCATCGCCGATCGACAGAACGATTTTCTTACCGCCGAGCGGTACTACCAAGCGGCGATCGCGGCTGCTCCGCGTGATGCAAACATCCTCAACGACATGGGCTACTCGTATTTGTTGCAGTCGCGGTACGCCGAAGCCGAACGCTACCTCACAAGTGCGTTGCAGCAGAGCCCCAATCAAGCCAACGCGATGAACAACTTGGGAATGCTGCATGCCAAGCGCGGACAGCCTGATCAAGCTCTCGCCATGTTCCGTCGCACGAGCAGTGAGGCGGAAGCTCAAGCGAAACTCGCTCGGTTCCTGCCACCCAATTTCAATTCCGCAAATCCCAACGCGGCCGTTCAACCCAACACGATGCTGGCGAACAACCAGCAGTGGCAGAACAACGGCGCTCCGCCGATCAATTCGCAATTGAACTCACAACAACTGTCGCCACAGATGCGGCAGCCGATGAATGCGAATCCGGCTTACGCACAAGCTCAACCTCCGGCCAACTCACAGTCGGCAACGATCAACGATCCAAATATTTCCGAGCCGGCGCGGCAGCTCAAAGAAGCCATGGAACGTAAGCGGCAGCAGGCTGTCACCGAGCGACAAGCACGCGATGAGAGTGAACGACAACGTCAAGCATTACTCATGCGACAATTGCGTGAGGAAGAACTCGGCCGATCGAACGTGACTCA
>JAYUFI010000983.1:0-3406 GCA_043738805.1 Planctomycetaceae bacterium
TCGCCCGGCGTGTCGATCCAGCCGGGATGGAAGATGTTGACGCGAATCTTGTGCGCGACCAGCTCGATGGCCGCGGTGCGCGCCATGTGATCGATCGCCGCTTTGGCCATGTTGTAGGCCATGGCGGTGGGAATTGCGATCACGGCATGCGGCGAGCTGACAATGGTGATCGAGCCCCCCTTGCCCTGTTTGACCATTTGCTGGGAACTGGCGCGCAGGCCATAAAACGCACCCCACATCGAAACGTCGATCGTCCTCCGAAAGCCCTCCATGTCCGCTTCGACCATCAGTTGCCGATCGCTGTACGCGGCGTTAGACACAAACAGATCGAGGCTGCCGAACGTGCTCGCAGTCTTGGCGACCATCTCTTCGACCGCCGCTTGCTGAGAGACGTCCGCTTGCAGCAGCAGACATTGGCGACCGAGCTTTTCAATCTCCCCCGCGACCTCCTCCGCGTTCTCGCGATGCGACCGGAAGTTGATCGCCACATTGGCCCCTTCCTTCGCGAGGTTGATGGCAATCGCTCGCCCAATACCCAAAGAGGCCCCTGTCACCAACGCGTTTCGCCCAGCCAGTTTCATTGTCCCGATCCTGTTGTCAGTGTCGTTGTGTAGCACACGAAGAAACTAGCACGACGCGCAAGCGAATGGTGATAGTCGAATCACTCGCTTGCGCGTCGTACTAACATGACATTGAGAAGTTATTGCGGCCCGGTCTCTTAGAAGCGAGTCATGCACACATCAAAAAAGCAGGACGGCCCCGGAGAGCCGTCCTACTTTTGTTTTCACGAAATCAATTAGACCGAAAAGCTAGTGCCGCAACCGCAGGACTTCTTCGCGTTCGGGTTGTCGAATGTGAAGCCACGTCGCTCGATGCCGTCGTAGAAATCGACGGTCGTTCCTTCGAGGAACATCGCGCTCTTGCGATCAACGGCGACTCGCAAGCCGTGTTGAGTCGTGACGACGTCGTTCATCTCATCGACTTTGTCATCAAAGCCGAGGCTGTATGAAAACCCGCTGCATCCGCCGCCAGCGATGCCGACTCGCAGCACGGTGGATTCCGGCAGCTTCTTGTCGCTGAGCACGCGGTTCATTTCACCGGCGGCTTTCTCGGTGATGATGACGCAGGAAGCGACCGATGAAGAGGCAACGGCAGCCGAGCCACAGGACGAGGTTGATGCGGACGAACCGCAGCTTGATTGATTCGATTGCGAAGAGCACGAGGACGCAGGGGGCATGGTGGCGACGGACATGATTCAGTGATCTCCTCTGGTCGAGAAACGGTTCTGTCGGTTTGCATTTTGATTCTGTCGGCCCAAGCTCGCACCGAACAGTGAGGCGGAGTATAGAGAGCACCGCAGTCTACGAAAACTGAGTTTTCTCAGTTCTTACCATGGCTTCGATTCGGCACATCAGGGCAATACCAACAGTTGAGCCAGCGCTTTGAGGTGCTCTTTTCATCCGCAGGCAGGACCGAATGTGGTAAAGACTGCCTGCGGATGGCAGGGCTGGACTACGGATGAAAGAAGACAACGCGTGACAATCGCAGCAACGCTTGTGGGTCAAAACTTCCTGATTATACCGATTATTTTGAGAGGCTATTGATATGCCGACGCATCGCATCCATTTGAAAGGCCCGTGGGACGTGCGGCGTTTGGATCGAGACGAGCCGTCGCTGCGGGTCTTCATGCCTGCGTCATGGGAGTCAATCTTTGGCGAAGACGCAGGTCGGGCGGAGTTCCGGAGGAAGTTCAATCAGCCGACAAACCTCGAAGCTCATGAACGAGTTTGGATCGTATTCGATGGAATCGGCGGCAGAGGCTTGGTCCGAATCAACGGCGATGATCTTGGCCCGATTGATTCCGCCGCCTTGACCGCTGAGTTTGAAATCACGCAGCAACTTTCGCTGCACAATGAGTTGACCATCGAATTGGCGGTTGAATCGGCCAAAGCGGCTGAGCCACAAAGCGGTTTGTGGGGACCGGTCGCGTTGGAAATCCGCGTTGAGGGATGATGACTCAAGAAATCCCTGATCGTTCCAAGTCGCACAGTCGGTCAGGTCCGAGTTCCGGTTGAGCCTCCATTCCCTTCCGGTCGATTCAAGAGCACGTTCATTGTTGCTCCGTTCGTCAGTTGTGCCGTTCGATGTAGAGAGTTGCTCGTGAACTCGGAACGAAATCTGTTTGTGTCGCTGGCGTGTGTACTGCTCGGCTTCGGCGTGCTGATGGTCTATAGCGCCAGCATCACGTCGCGTCCGACGGAGTTCGAGCAGATTTATCTCTCGCGACACCTGATTCATCTCGTTGTCGGTGTGCTCGCCGGGTGTTTGTGTTCAATCGTGCCGTCGCGGTTTTGGCGACGAGCGGCTCCGTGGTTTTTTGTCGGGACGCTCGGCTTTGTGGTGCTCGTGTTAGTGCCGGGAGTCGGGACTCGCGTGAACGGAGCGCAACGCTGGTTGCGATTTGGTCCGCTGCAAATGCAGCCGTCCGAGTTGGCGAAGATCACATTGCCCATGCTGCTGGGAGCGATGGTCATGAAGCGACGAACGAACCTACGTCGCTGGTTCGCGGGGACGATTCCGTTTGTGCTGCCGATCGCCGTGGTGATGCCGCTGGTGCTCAAACAGCCTGACTTGGGGACGGCGGTTTTTCTGGCGATGTCGAGCGGCATGTTGCTGTTTTTAGCTGGCTGGCCGATTCGCAACTTCGCACTCGGACTGGTCCCGGCGGCGGGGGTCGCGTTGACGCTCAAGCCGTATCAGTGGCAACGCATCACCGACTTCATGGCGACTTGGACCGACATCGAACGAGCGAGTTTTCACGTCAAGCAATCGTTGCTGTCGATGGGGTCCGGTGGCCTGATGGGATTGGGCTTAGGAAAAGGCTGGTTGAAGCTCAGCTTCCTGCCCGAAGCGAATACAGACTTTGTCTTCGCTGTGGTTGGTGAAGAGTTGGGCCTCGTCGGTTCGCTCGGTTTGATTCTGCTCTGGGCAGGCTTCTTCATCACCGGCTTGGAACTGTTCCGCAAACATGACCGACGCAGCTTTGAGTTTCTGGTTGGCGTCACGCTGCTGAGCCAAATGGTTCTGCAAGCGGCGATCAACGTGGCCGTCGTCACGTCGATGTTGCCGACGAAGGGCATCTCGCATCCGCTGATCAGCTACGGCGGCAGCAATCTGGTGATCAACTTGGTCGCGATCGGCATTGTGGTGAGCCTGTCACAGTCGCAGTCGATCGTTGACGAAGACGATCCGTCAGCAACGCTGATTGAACATCGGCACGCGCCGCATATTGGTCAGGCGGTTTTGCAGCGAACGGTTGAGGGACGGTGAATAGCTCGTAGCACAGGCGGCTCGCCTGTGCTTCATTGAACAACGCACACAGGCGAACCGCCTGTACTACGTTTGC
>JAYUFI010000984.1:0-1225 GCA_043738805.1 Planctomycetaceae bacterium
GTGATTCGTGCGCAGAACGCAGACTTGCGCGTGGCTGACGTCGAGGGGAGATCGACGTCTCCGACTCAAACGTACGTCTCTCCGTCTCCCACAACCACAGTCACGCCGTTCATTCAGTCGGCTCCATCCACTCCTTATGAACCAGAGCAATCGGCACCGATCTTTGAGCAACCACAGAACAACGTTCCGTACTTGACGCCGCCGCCGCCGACAGCAATGCCGGGAGCGGGGACTTGGGGAACTCAAGGGCCGCAGCCGTATCGACTCGGATACACGCTGTGGGGTGATGTGGGTTGGTTGCCGGGACGACACACAAATTTGGCGGGAGATAACAGCAAGTTTGAAGTCTTTGAAACCAACATCGGCTTGCTGCACACGATTCCCACTTGGTGGAGTCCGTGGCTTTTTTCGCTCGAACATCAATTTGGATATCGCAGTTGGCAAGGGCCGACGCGAGTTGATCTGCCGGGTGGTGCCTATCGGCTCGGTTGGGACATCAAGCTGGAGACTCCGCTCAACAGCGAGTATCGCCCGTTCGCGGTTTCGTTGGCGTTCAATCCGTCGATCAACAGCGACTTCGCTCAGTCATTGGGGCGGCAGGCGATTAACCTTGATGGTCGCGGCATCTTGTATTGGCAGGCTGACCCGCGCTTGTTGGTCGCGATGGGGGCCGGATTTTGGGATCGCGTTCACGATCGCATTGTTCCTTATGCCGGTGTCGTGTGGCTTCCCGATGATCGTTGGGAGTTTCGTTTGATGTGGCCGCAATCGCGAATTCAGTGGTACGCGGGAAACGTCATGGGTGAAGACGTTTGGTTTTATGCGTCGGCCGAGTATCACGTGGAGTCGTATCAAATTCACACCACGTCGGTGGCGGCGGGTCACAACCCAATGACGTCACCAGCACTTGGCAAAGACCAAATCGAATTGGCGGACTATCGAGCGGTGCTCGGCATTCGCAAGAGCAGCCGTTGGGCATCTGGATTCATCGAAGGTGGCTGGGTCTTCGGTCGCAAAGTCGATCTGCGACAAGCTCAGGACTTCAGCGTCTCATCGGGATTCATTGGCCGCATTGGCGTGAAGTTCTAAGACACGCATCAAGTATCACCCCACGATTTTGTAGGACGGGCACTCTTGCCCGTCGCGCTCTGTGGCAAGACGGGCAAGAGTGCCCGTCCTACGAGCGAATTCATGTACAAGTCTTGAGAAGGAAACCATCTCATGA
>JAYUFI010000985.1:0-3394 GCA_043738805.1 Planctomycetaceae bacterium
GCTCGCAACGAGATGCCCGCCAGATAACCCACCGCCTTTGCCCGTTCGACCGAGCCCAGCGAAGCATCCTGCCGCACCGCAGCCACTTGTTCGTCGAGCAACGCCAGCACGTCCGCCGCCGTCTTCAAACGAAACTCGACCGGCAACCGGGTTTGACCGGGAGTTTGACAACCGCCCGCCCGTTGCAGCCGCTTGTAGTCGCGTTGATAGGCCCGTTGTTGTTCAGGATCAGCAAACGGCATGATGCCCTCCCCGTGGTTATGACTTCTCCACCGAGCCAACTCGCTCGGCCATCAACCGCCGTACCGCGTCCGCCTTCTCAGCATCCGACAACGGCAGCGAAGCAATCATCGCCAGCGCGGCAGAGAACGAATCCGCCTTGATCGGCAGCGACTCCGCCCGACTCGAAACCGAGCCGCCGACCGCTTCGCCGTGATCACTTTCCGGTGAGCTATTGCAACCGGTACTGCAACCAGCGGACGCATCCGCCATAACTTCAAGCGTGTTACCGCACTGCAAATCAGGCGAGAGTGATTCAGAGTCACTCGTGCTACCGTTACACCACCAGGCAGGATGTTCGTGGGGGGCGGGAATATAGGCACTTAACCCTTGGTCGCCAAGAGTGTCCCGGCGACTGAAAGGTGAAGCATTGCGTCTCTCGGCGGTCAGCTTGTGACGCGAAATTCAGCGAGTTTTGCAGCCGTAATTGCAACTGAATTGGAAGGTTGGGCTTGATGCTCGTGGCTCGTATCGGCTGAATGTTATTGAGCGGCGACGAATCGAGCGGCCGCTTTGCAAATCGTTTCGGCAACGAAAAAAGCCCGGCGAGGTGCCGGGCTTTTTTCGTTGCGTCTGAACTACGGGTAAAAGCGACCCGGCAGGACGAACTACTTCGTCGCGACCGCAGGAGCTATTGGGGCCGGAGCCGGTTCTTCGGGCCACTCCATCAGCAAGTCTTCCGGCGTTACGAGCGTGACGGTGTTGTCCTTGCCGGACTTCAATTCGATCCCCGCTTCGGTGAGTTTCTTGGCTTGCTCGGAATCCTTGTCGATCGTGATCGAGTCCGAAATCGTTCGCCACCATTGCAGGTGCGGCCAGTCGCGACGAACCGTTCGCAGTGTTGTCTCCATCGCCTTGCCGTTCACACCCGCACTAAAACCAGCTCGTTTCGCGACGATACTGTATTTGGCCAGCTTGGAAGCTCGCTTCAACTCCCACAAAAGTTCGGCCACTTCTTCCGCACGTGTTGTTGCCATCTTCTTCTCCTCACAAGTCAACAAAGAAAGGCCACCGAATCGAGATGATCGACGGCCTTGAGTTTGGTGTTCGGTCACAATCCAATTTGCCACGTCACGACAACTACCTTAATCGAACCCCCAGGGGGGCTCAAGACCCACGGAAGACTTCATGAACCGCGTCTTTGAACGTCATGGCATCCACTTTGAATATCCCGAAGATTGGATTCTGCACGAGCAATCGACTCCCGAAGAAATCACCGTGACCGTGAACAGTCCGGAAACATCGTTCTGGTCACTGACGCTGTTGTTGGATCGGCCCGAGCCGTATCGCGTCGTGGAAACCGTCATCGACGCGTTCCGTGAGGATTACTCGGACGTCGATGTTTACACGAACGAAGATCGGTTGGGTGATCTGCCGGCGGTGGCGCGCGATGTTGATTTCGTGTGTCACGAACTCATCGGGAGTGCGTTTATTCGATCTGCCGTTATTCCCGGAGGGACGCTTTTGGTGCTGTATCAAGGAGCGGACTTTGAGCTCGAAGAAACGCAGCCGCTGCTTGAACGCATCTCGAAGAGCCTCACGTGGGAAGCTTCCGCTGAGCCTCGGATGTTGGACGTGTTGGACTTGTTTGAACTGGCCGAAGAGGGAAGCGATGTGGACGACCTCGACAATTCATTGGCGGGGTCATCCGCAGACGATGAGTGACGAACGAAAGAATAGGATTGGCCCGTCGGAGGTTTCGGTGATAGCCTCCGCCCCGTAATTTTGGCGTTGGACAAGTCGGTATTATCGCAGTCAACAAGGATGTTGACGGAGGGTTTGCTCATGGCGGCTCCGGATCTTGAAGCGTTGTTCAAGGAAGGTCGGCAACTATTCCGTGATCGAAAATATCAGGACGCGATTCCGCTGTTTGAGCGGGTCTTGAAGCACGATCCGGATCACGTCGAAGTGCATGACGCGATCGCGATGGCATACTTTGTCCTCAAGCAATATGACTTGGCGATCGAGCATTTCAATCGCGTCGCCCAACTGCAACCGATGAACGCGAAGGTGCTCATCAACATGGGTGCGGTCTACAACCGCAAAGAAGATTTTCAGAAAGCGTCCGAAGTACTCAAGAGGGCGGTCACCAAAGATGGCAAGGCTGTCGAGGCGTACTACAACTTGGGGATCGCCTATCGCGGACTCAAGCAGCTTCCGATGTCGGTGAGTTCCTACAAGGAAGCCTTGCGGCTCAATCCGCGAATGCTTGATGCGTTGCAAAACTTGGGCAACGTCTTGTTGGAGATGAACAACCCGAAGGGGGCGATCGAGCAGTACAAGAAGGCTCTCGAAATCAATCCGGAGTTCGAGCGAGCGCTGCGCGGACTCGCTCGCGCCGAAGAAGTTCAGAACAAAGCGGCCGCGAGCTTCAATCCGTTTGGCCGACTTGTGGCGGAATCGCCGATGAAGCGGGCTCCCCTGGAAGCCCGCCCGAAAAACCTGAACCCCGAAGAACGTCAGAATGACCGACAGTTGCTCCGCCGCTTGATGATTGAACTGCAAGCGAACGGGCAGCAGATGATGGAACATCTACGCGATCGTATGGAAAACGACGTCGTTCAACTCGGTCGTGGCGTTCAGCAAACGACGAAGAAAACGAGCAATCTGCTGTTCACGGCACAAGAAAAATTTCAGGCGTCATTTGAGCGTCTTCGAGACCTGCAAACGGAGATGCGTCGGCTCACGACAGCTTTGCGAGCCCACGAAGCGGACGTAACGATTCGCTGAGCTTCAAAATGATACGACTCCCGATTTTTGTGTTCGGCACACTCCGACAAAGGGAGTGCAATCATCATTACCTCGCAGGAGCGTTTGATCGCATGCAACCCGCGAAGCTGTTTGGCTTTCGTCGTGTTGAACCGCTGATGATTGCTCGTGAGACGGGTTCAGTCGTCGAAGGGGAACTCTTTGATCTCGCACCGACGACGTATGCTCGCACGCTGCAAGGCTGCGATCATTTGGAAGAAATCCCCATCGGTGAATTAGGCCGTGTTGACATTCACGCGAGGAGGATCATGGATGCGGCCAAGTGGAGGAAGGCGAGGAAGTTGCGAGCGGTTTTGTCATAGCGGGTCGCGATCCTTCGGCATTGCTTGAGCCGCGCGAAGAGTCG
>JAYUFI010000986.1:0-1221 GCA_043738805.1 Planctomycetaceae bacterium
TCCGAAGACTCCGATGCAGTGACACACAACCCTAACATTAAGCGGTGACAAAGCACTAGCCTTCCCGGAAAGTTCTTGATATCGACACGCTGAAATGTCGTCCCCGCGTTGAACAGTGCCGGACGCGTCTGCGGCTTGCTGTAAACTTCCCGGCCACTTGATTACGATTCTGTTTCGTTGGGCAGATCGGCTGCCGAGCACTAATTCCACCTCACCACAGATTTGCCGCATCAAAGTTATGCCGCCAGGAGAGACAAATGAGTCGACAAACGTCACGTCGCGAGTTCATTCAAAACACATCGGCGATCGGTGCCGCGCTGTTCGTCGGGGGAGCCGTCGATCTTCGCGGTCAGGAACGCTCGGCTAACGAGCAACTCAATGTCGCCTGCTTCGGAGTGGGGGGCAAAGGGGGGAGCGATTCGAGCAATGCGGCAACGTTTGGAAACGTCGTTGCGATTTGCGATGTCGATCGAAACACGCTGGAAAGCAAAGGGAAGTCCAAAGGATTCGAGAACGCCGAACAGTTCACCGACTATCGCGAGCTATTGGCCAAATACGGCAAGAAGATTGACATTGCCAACATCAGCACGCCCGACCACATGCACGGTCCGATCACGTTGGCGGCCATGCGACTGGGGATAAGTTGCTACACACAAAAGCCGCTGACGCGGACCATCTACGAAGCCCGGTTGCTCGCCAATGTCGCGAAGGAAACCGGCGTCTGTACGCAGATGGGCAACCAGGGAACCGCGCTCGATTCGTCGCGTGAAGCGATTGCCCAGATCAAGTCGGGCGTGTTGGGAACGTTGAAGGAAGTCTTCGCCTGGTCCAACCGCCCGGTCTGGGCGCAAGGCCCCGGTCGGCGCATGACGATGGAGATGTTCGCCGCTCAAGCGAAAAAAGAAGATGCGGAAAGCGCCCCCAAGCTCATCGAGAAAAAGAAAGAAGAAATCGCGAAGGCGCTCGAACGAGTCGATTGGAAGAACTGGCTGGGAGTCGCGCCGCCTCGAGAATTCTGGCCCGGCCTCTACCACACGTTCCAGCACCGCGGCTGGTGGGACTTCGGTACCGGAGCACTGGGGGACATGGCCTGCCATCAGCTAACGGTTCCGTTCGCCTCGTGCGGACTGCGCGATCCGATCTCGGTCGTCGCCAAGTCTACCGGACACGACTTCGACAGCTTCCCGGCCAGCTCGATCATCAAGTTCGAGTTTCCCGAGA
>JAYUFI010000987.1:0-3388 GCA_043738805.1 Planctomycetaceae bacterium
GTACGAGGAAAACCCAAGACGGGCACTATCTCGTCTGTTTCAAGGGTGAAGGCAAAGTCGTCGAACTGGATGGAGACGGCAAAGTGCTGCGAGCGATCAAAGTCCCCGGCGATCCGCACGAAGTCGTGCCGCTGCCGGACGGTCACCTGCTCATCACCTGTGGCGACGGGCACAAGGTCATCGAACTCGATGCCGGCGAAAAGATCGTGTGGGAACTCAACGAGAACGATCTGCCGGGCAACGCGCTGCGATTGATGGCCGGTTGCCAACGCCTGCCGAACGGCAACACCGTGTTTTGCAATTACCTCGGCCACGGCCACATCGGCAAACAGCCGCAGTTCTTCGAGGTGACTCGCGACAAGAAAGTCGTCTGGCAATTCGATGACCACGCTCGCTTCAAGACCATCAACCAAATCTTCGTGCTCGACGTGAAAGGTGAAGCTGTGCGATAAGAATGAAATCGGCTTCGGCGTCGAACATGTCCGGATGCTCGCGTGCTCCGGATCGTTTACAACTCCAAGGCTGGCTAATTTGTGAATCCAGGTGGCACGCTCTGACCATCGGGAAGGGCGTGGGATTCGTGAGCGACTCGGATTTCCACGCCCTTCCCGATGGTTAGGGACGTGCCACCTCCCGAAAAGAAAGTAGAAACTCAAGATGGCCCACTTCCTCTCCGAAAATTGGCTGCTCAATCGCCGTCACCTCTTGCGTGGGCTCGGTGTCTCGCTCGCGCTTCCGTTGCTCGACTGCATGCGGCCGCTGCGGGCGGCCGAGACGACGGCTCGTGCGAAGCGCAGCGTCTTTATCTATCTGCCCAACGGCGTGAACACGATCGACTATCAAATCACGCAGGCAGGAGCGGACTACAAGTTCTCGAAGTCGCTCCTGCCGCTGGAGAAGCACAAGGCTCATATCACGCCGATCAGCGGGCTGCATCATCCGCATGGGCTGGGGAATCATCACAATTGCAGCACGATCTGGCTGACTGGCGGCAAGATCGGACAGTCGGAACGGAACACGATCTCGGTCGATCAGCTCATGGCGCAAGTGACCGCTCCCCAAACGCGGTTCTCGTCGTTGGAGTTAAGCAATCAGGGTCACTCGCTGGCCTACAGCGCGGACGGCATTCAATTGCCGGCTCAAGGAAATCCCAGCGTCGTGTTCCGCGAACTGTTTGAAGAGCCGCAAGGTGGGACCGCCAAACAGCGGCGCGGCTTGCTGCGGCGAGGCAGCATTCTCGATGCGATTCTGGACGAAGCTCGCACGCTGGGCGGCCAGCTTGGTCAAGACGATCGCGGGCGGCTGGAGCAGTATCTGACCTCCGTACGCGAGGTCGAGATTCGCACGCAGCGGGCGGACAAGTGGCTCGACACGCCTCGTCCCAAAGTCGATCCCGCCGATCAGGCACGGCTGAATCGAGATATCTCGCTTGAGCGGCTCGGCGAGTACCTCCGCACGATGTATGACATCATCGTGCTGGCGTTTCAAACCGACATGACTCGCGTTGCCACCTTCAGCACCGGCAACGAGGGAACCGGTCCCGCAGTCCCTGAGATCGGGATCAAGCAGGATCGCCATTCGCTGTCGCACCACAATGCGAATCCCAAGCTGATGCAGGATCTGACGGCGAGCGATACGTTCAACGTCCAGCAGTTCAGTTATTTCCTCGGTCGGCTCAGCGAGATGAAGGATGCGGACGGCCCGTTGATTGACTCGACGATGGCTCTCTACGGCAGTGGCATGGCGTTCGGTCACAGCCACGGCAACGCCAACCTGCCGATCATCCTGGCAGGCGGAAGCCAGCTCGGCCTGAAGCACGGTCGGCACCTCGACTTCAACGCTGCGTCGAAACCGGACGGCTACACCTACGACCTCGACAATCCCCTGAAGCACTATGCCATCTGTCACAATCCCGTGAATAACAAGGCCCACCTGAGTAACGTGCTGCTGACGATGGCTCAGAAAATGGACGTCCCCGCCGAGAAGTTCGCGGACAGCAACGGGACGGCGTCAGAGATCGTGGCGTAGTTCGCAATCAGCCGGAACGCGCTAGCGTCCGGTTGTTGCAAGACGGAGTACGACAAGAACCATGAGCTAGCCGGATGTTGAATTTCATTCCAAACGTGACCCGTTCAGACGTCGAACGAATTGTGACTCGCGACTTTGCGCCGGCGGTCGCGGATCGCGTGCTATCCGTGCTTGAAACGTATGGAGTTAAACCTTGGCATCTTGAAAAAGAACGAACGCAACTTGCCTGCCTCAAATTGGCTCATGGTGACTTACGCGACTTGGAGCGGCACATTTCCGTTGCAGGTTCGGATTTTCGCGATGCGGTCGGCGCGGCAGAGTCGCCCAATCTTTTCAGAATCGGATTTGTAGGAATGAGCAAATTGATGCAGTCAGACCCTGGGGCGTTTGAGGAACTGCAGCGAGAAGACTGGCAACAATATCAAGAATGGCTCGCGGCGGGTGTAAGCCAATAAGGAAATTGTTAAATGTCGATGGAACGTCAAATCCATTAGTTCGCCCATCGGATAATGTGAGTACGGTTCATGATCGGGTTTTCTCAATGTCCATCGGCGGCTCTCCTCATCGCATTGCTTGCCTTTGCGATTCCGTCGCATGCCCAGGATCACGTTCCTCAGCCCGGTCAGTTTCCGCCAGCCGGAGCGGGAACCTACATCGCGGGCGAGTTGGCGTTTGTGGACCCGGTGAATCGGCGCGGGGGTTTGCGTTTGGATGGCAACGGGGGCGAGCGGTATCACGCCGGGCCGCTGCATTACTTCGCGATGCTGCCTTATGGCACGATCTCTTTCAACGGTGCTCCGGCCGAACTGCGCGACATTCCGATCGGCACTCACGTGCATGGCTACTTCTACGTGCCGCCGGTCGGTGAGGAAGCCACGATTCCGCCGCTGCCGAAGGACATGGAGCAATTCCAGCTCAAGCACAACCACGCCGTCTCGTTGGAAGACGATTTCAGTTTTTACCAGCGGCGCGGCCAGAGTTGGAAAGTGGTGTCGCTGGATGCGAACAAAGGCAAAATCAATGTCGCACCGTCGGGCCAAATGGCCAAGGACGGGATCAACACGCCCTACACCTTTGACATTGATGACGTCACGAGGGTCTGGAAGGGCCGCACGCTGGTTGATCTGGCGGACATCGCGCCGGAGCAAGTCGTGCAGTTCAATCTCGGCTGGTCACCCGGTTGGCGAGACAAGGAATTCAAGGTCTCGGAAATCTGGCTCGATGACGACAGCCGGAAGTTCGCGACCGATCTCCAGCGACGCCGTCATGTGAAGTATCAGAAGCAGCGCTGGCTTCCAGGTTGGATTGACTCTGTCGAAGACAACGACTTCGGAGGCGGGACGGTGACGCTCACGCTGTT
>JAYUFI010000988.1:0-3387 GCA_043738805.1 Planctomycetaceae bacterium
GGCGATAATTGGAAGACGCTGACGATTCCAAGAGGCGGATCAGGGCAGTTCAACAATGCGAATTTGGGCCAGACCGGGAAGCCGCATTCGTAGATCACGATTCAGCAGTTGGGGGTGGGTGACAACGTGAGTGACGACCCTTGGCGAAATCAGGTAACAACTCGATTGCCGCCATCCTCCGCGACGAATTACTTCCCAAATGGAACTACCGAGCACTCCCCACCCCGCAAACCTAACTTCGGAAAATAATCACGGCCCCGTTCCTAGGTCGTGTTGACATTCACTTCATAACCAACGTCCTGGTAATAACTTGCGACGAACTGCCCTGCCAGGGAGTGTCTGACGCAACTCGTTTCTCAACAGCAGGTTGCAGTGACGACTGCAATGAATGTCAACACGGCCTAGGCAGCACGCAGCCGAATTCTGTGATCCACGCACTCGGAGGCGAGAAACATGGCAGGTATGGCAACAGAGGAATGGTTTGGAGACCGAGGCCACCGGCCAGCCGCAGCCAATATGGCGTGACGCTCTACGTCGCGCCACATTGCGAGTCGTGCTCGTTTTGAAACGGCCTCTACGAAAAAGAACGCGGGGTTGACTCGGTGCTGGTCGCAACATGCCGTGACTGTCGCGGCAGACGTCGCGTTGTCGCAGCGATTTCGCGTTTTGAACGGCTCTCGTCGGGCGAGGTAATCTGCTGGAGGAATTGTGGGACATCGCTGCGGCTACCGCGTTGATAGTCGGTGAGCAGTAACTTGGCGGTTGGCTCCGGCGGAAGATTGCCTTGAGTCGTCAGGTATTCAAACAGCAATTCCGCGAGCTTAGCCAACGGAATGCCGGCAAAGCGGCCGAGTCGCTCGTGCAACCACGCGGTCAATTTCCAGAGTGACCAGAACGGAGATTGATCACGCCAAAGCAGCGGCAGTGTTTCCACAAAGTTGCCGCTGTTGCCGAGCAAGTCCCACACGCGAGCAAACCGGCGCACTCGACCGAGCGTTTCAGCGGTCATCGCGCCGGTGGAGAGCACTTCGTAGGGCGGATGCGGGCTGTAAACCATCTTCTCGGTCACATCATGACGGACGATCGGAGTGCCGCGCAGTCGTTTGAGGATGCCGACTTGAATTTCTTGAGGCCGCAGTGCGATCAAGCGATCAAACCCGTCGGCAAAACTTTCGAGCGGTTCGCCCGGCAAGCCGGCGATCAAATCGGCGTGAATGTGAACTCCAGTTTGATCGCGCAGAAACTGAAAGTTCGTCGTGAGTTGTGCATTGTCTTGCCGTCGGCTGATGAGTTCCGCAACGTGATCGCTGAAAGTCTGCACGCCGACTTCAAACTGCAACGCACCGGCGGGGAACTGCACGATCAGCTCACGCAAGGCTTCGGGGAGGCGATCGGGGATCATTTCAAAATGCAGAAATAGATCTGGCTGCATCCGCTCTAAAAAGAACTGTAAGATCGAACGACTGACACGCGGATTGAGGTTGAACGTGCGGTCCACAAACTTGAAGACGCGACAGCCGCGATCGAGCAACGACTGCATCGCATTCAAAAATGGTTCGAGCGGAAACTGACGAACCGGAACATCAAGCGCCGACAAACAGAACTCGCATGTGAAGGGACAACCTCGCGATGCTTCGACGTAAATCACGCGATGGGCGATGTCGTGATCCGAATAAAGGTCATACGGCAAAACCAGGTCATCCAATCGAGGGATTTCAGGCACGATGATCTTCATCTCTGGTCGGCGGCCTGCAAGCAATTCACGACAGAGTCGAGCGAACGCGAGATCCCCTTCGCCCGTGATGACGTAGTCGGCCAACGCAACGATCGGTTGCTCGTCGTACTCAAAGCTCACTTCTGGGCCGCCGAGTACAACGATGATGTCGGGCCGCAGTCGCTTGAGATCGGCCACCAGCCGCGTCGTTTGGTCGATGTTCCAGATATAGACGCCGATACCGACGATCTTCGGCGAGGCCGCCAAAATCGCGTCGAGCACCTCCAGCGTGAGATCATTGATTGTGAATTCAATAAGATTCGCGCGGTCTCGGAGTTCTCCCAGATTGGCCAACAAGTACCGCAGCCCAAAAGCACAATGCGGGTACTTGGCGTTCAATGTCGTCAACAAAATTTCTGGCGGAGTCATGAGCGGCACTGTAGCGAGTCGGCGGCGACGGTTCGCCACTGTCAGTGCCACATCGCGGGCCAATAAATCAAGGCACCATGCAGGTGTTGTCTTTAGACCGGGGACAAGGGTAACATCACAAACGCTGCTCGCGGAGACATCGCAGACACATCTTTCCAAGCCATTTCCGTCCTCCTTTCCGAGGTTCGGTAGCTTGACTCAAATGTGTTACCCATGTCCCCGAACGACTGTTACCTATCTCTCCGGTCTAAACACATCCCAAGCGGGAACCCACTGGTCATCAAGAGATTGAAAAGGCGTATCGGGCGCGACAACTTCGGATTCAATTTGCTGCGACAGAGCCTCGATTTGCTTGCACCGCCAATCCGCTTCCTCCTGGCTGATTTGGGCAGGTAACCGAAATACCTGCTTGGTGCAGCCGAGATTGACGCCAAGCCAGCGTTCAAATCTGCCATCGCTCTTCCGTTTCAGCGGCTTGTCATACATCCCCCTGCCGCGACCCGACAAAGGTTTCGTTGGTTTCTGCGAGTCCATCACCCCTCCCGGCGGTGATTGTACCAATCGAAAGTCAACAAAAGTGTTGGTATTCAAGCTGTTTGGGCCTCTTTTTAGGCTGCTTGTGGATCGCATAAATCCAAACAAAAAAGCCACTTGCATCATTTCTGCAAGTGGCTTTTAGATGGAGGCGGGGGGAGACGGGTTGCCCCACCGAATAATGGGCATCGGTAACACCAAAAGTCCTTGCGAACAAACACTTTCGACGTTTCCTATTTTGCACGCATGTTGCGAGGAATGGAACCAAATCGGATACTGGATCAAATCAGGCCGCTTCTTGTGTCCTCGTGCTGCGTCGGACAAACGCCTGAAGCTCAGGCGATCATTCGGTTGTTGCTGGCCGAGATTCAGGAATTGAAATCGCAGTTGCTCGACGTGCGATCGCAGTTGCTGAAGTTGACTCCGCAGAATTCCTCGTTGCCACCGAGCAGTCAGCACCCGCACGCGAAGCCGATTCCACCCAAGAGCAAATCGTCTCGCAAGCGTGGTGGGCAGCCGGGACATCCGCGTCACCAGCGTGTGTTGATTCCGTCGGCGGAATGCCGCGAGGTGATTCCGTTGCGTCCGAGTGTTTGCTCGGGTTGTGGCGAACGGTTGCGGGGGAGCGATCCGGAGCCACGGCGTCATCAGGTCTGGGAGCTCCCCGAGATCAAGCCGGTCGTCACCGAATATCAACAACATCGCTTGCC
>JAYUFI010000989.1:0-3382 GCA_043738805.1 Planctomycetaceae bacterium
AAACTCTGACGCGCCACCCCGGCCTGATCGGCCTGCGACCGAAACCAACGCCGCGATCGTGTCACCAAATGACCAACCAAAACCCGCCAGCCTCAATTAACAAGCACGGGATGCTAGGAAGCTGTCCGAGAACTCGGTTTGGCTGCAACTGGTTTGTGGATTGTATTTTGGGTGCCACGGTCACGACTTTGCGTAGCCGCGTCTTCGCTACGACCAAAGCACGGCCACGCAAAGCCGTGACCGTGGCACCCTGAAAACAAGCGGTTTCTTTTCGGATAGCCTCTAATTCATTTTTCAGACCGAACAGCACAGTGTTCCACGCGTCACGCTCCAGCCGTTCAACTTCGAGCAGCTTGTTCCACCGTTCAATGTCAATGTGACTGTCGATGGCTTCAGCCACACGTCGATGGCATCGGCCAGCAGCGCGGTGTTCTTGGCGTAGGTCTTCATCGTGCCACCGTCGACCAGCGTCAAGAGCTGTCGCGCCGCCGAGACGAGTGCCTGTTGCTCATCAACCGACCGCTCGGCGATGAACTGCTGTCGCGCGGTGTCGAGTGACTCGATGCCGGCTGCGATGCTCAACACCATCACAATGTGATGGCGGACGTGCGCGAAGGCTTCGGCGCGAAGCCGAACTGTTGACTCAAGAGAGAGGCCGTTAAAATCCACTCGTTGATTTCCAAGACGGCCCGCGCTGCTTTGGTCGGTAGCGCGGGTTCCGTCGTTCTTTGTGGGTGACGGGCTGCGGGTCAAAAGAACTCGACGAGGTGCCCGGCCCTGCGGCGGGAGCGTCGGTTCACTGGCGATTGAGGGACGGCCGCGCGAGCGGCATCGAACCGCTCCAGATCGGCGGGAGAGATTCGCCAGCGCGGCAGACAGCCAGCACGGGTCGCGCAGTTGACGGCGCGTAGCTCGCCGCTCTTGATCCACACCAGCACTTTGAACACGCCGATTCCGCGCGACTGAGCGATGCCGGCAGGGGTGAGATAGACGGCCAGCGGCTGCCATCATGTTGCCGTGTGCCTCCTTGAAGGTCAGTTCCCACTCGTTTTTGTTTTGCCACTTCATCGCCAGTTCGAGGATTCGATCCGCAGTTGTTGTGTCGTTCATCGTTGTCACCCGTTCCGTTGGGGACATTCCGAAAATAAACCCGCGGCGGGCTGCCGGAACTTCCGGATATTCGTGAGGCAGCATAGTCCGTGAGTGTATCTCTATCTCTTCGCCTTGGTCGCAGTCTTCTTGACCGTCTTTGGCCAGAGCCACGCCCGAACGTGATCAGTGACGGCCTTCAAACGGTCGTCGTCGATTCGCTCCCGATAGACCGCGCTCATGTCGTTCGATGCGGCAGCGTGTCCCATGATGGCATTGACCGCAATCTGGGCTCGCGTTGCTCCCGCGATGGTCTCGAATGTGTGCCGGAGCGCGTAGAAAGTCCGGCGGTCACCTTGTAGCTCCAGCTTCTTGAGGATCTTCGCAAACTCCTGCGCGATGCCGTCGATGTTCGTTCCATTCTCTCGGAATCGCACGTAGGCCCCACCTTGCTTCGCGATGAGCGTCGGACTCGTCTTTTGGTTGTCTCCGCTTGGCAACGCACTCACGCAACGCGGCGACGGTCTCCGGCCAGAGCGGGCAACGTCTCATCACGGCGGTCTTGGGGCGAGGGAACGTGAACCAGCCGCCATCCAGATCAAGAGCCGTCAATGGAGTGACGAGCAATCCGACTGGCCGAATCCGCAGTTGCTGCCCAGTAGGATCATCGCCTTCAACGATGGCTTGGCTTCGTCGAGTATCTTCCCCAGTTCATCGACTTCAAACATTCGCGCCGGTTTGGATTGTCGATCGGCACGGAGCAGCCGCTTCGTCGGCATCTTGAACGACGGGCCAAACGCCACCGGCCGGTCGATCAGATCGCTTTCAAACGCGAACTTGAACACTGTCCGGCTTTGGCGATTGGCGAATCCGGCTGCCCAACGTCACCAGTCCGGCACCCTTGGCGAACTTGGTTCTCAACTCCTCAAAGTCGGAGCTTCGCAGATCATCGACCAATCGCAGCCGTCCAATGTTGTCGATCAACAGTTCACAGAGTGCCTTGTAATTGGCGAAGGTGATCCGTGAGAGTTCACCCGTCTCGACGAGGCTGTGTTTCAGCATCAGGAAGCGATTCGCCAAGTCTCGCATCGTCAGCCCACGGGTGTCGGCGGGTGTCGTGCGCGGAATTCGACCGGCTTGCAGATCGTCCCGTTGGTCGAGATACTTCGCCAGCGCGGCATCCGGGCCGGACCAAAGCCCGAAGTAGTGGAGTTTGCCCCGGATTTTCTTCGCCCACTGCCCGTTGCCATGTGGAAAAAGGGGAAGTCTGAATAAGGTTTCTTGGGTGTTTTGTTGGCCATCTCAGCCCCCATCGGGTGTTGTAATGGGTGTCGTGACAAGGACAACAAACTCGGATCGAAATAAAACAGCCTATTTTCAGGCTTCGGGACCGTAGCTCAATCGGTTAGAGCAGAGGACTCATAATCCTTTGGTTCGGAGTTCGAGTCTCCGCGGTCCCAATCTCTTCAGACGTCGTCAGCCGTTCGCAATCGCTCGCAAAGCCCCTGATTTTCAGGGGTCTTTGCATTTCTGCGGCCGGACGAACATTGACCGACGTTTCATCAGCCGTCATCAATGCCAACCCCGTTTTGTCACCGTTTGGGGCCAGTTTGGGGCCAGTGGTGGGGCCAGTGGACAGGCTCGCCCAACGAGCTTCGACCGGCGGGAGCAACGGATTTTCGGGGGCCAGTGACGGCAACGTTTCCACGGCCGCGTTCAGGTCAGACAGTCGGCAGTGGCTGTAGCGGTCCATCGTCAACGTGATCGTCGAATGCCGGGCCAGTTGCTGCGCGACTTTCGGATGCACGCCCGACGAAGCCAGCAACGTGATGAACGAATGCCGGAGCGCGTGAAAGTCGGCCTTCTCACCTTTCGCGTTCTTGGCCTTGAGGAAGTCGCTGTTGGTTCGTCGGTCGAGTTCGTCCGCGATGGCATCGACTTCCTTGAGCCACGCGGCGCGGGCTTCGGACAAGTCTCGGCGGAACATCTCGGCGGCCTTCTCGGACCATGTTCCGGGCCAGAGCAGTTCGTCCGCCGCAGACTTGCCCTTGATCGTCGGTTGCGTCGGGCGAGCGTTCAGCCAGACCGACAACCGATTCACGACGAACGGATGCAACGGCAGTTCGGCACCGCGTCCCGCCTTCTCATTCTCGGCGGCAATCGTGACCGTCGGCGGTTGGGCCTTGAAGTTGAATGCCGACAGTCGGAGCGTCGCCAGTTCGTTCGCCCGCAATCCCGTCATCGTGGCCAACAGGTACAACGCGGCGCGGTCCGGGCCGGTCAAACCGCGGAA
>JAYUFI010000990.1:0-1216 GCA_043738805.1 Planctomycetaceae bacterium
CGCGCAGCGGCGAAGATCACGGCGAGTGCGGTTCCCTCGCCCGCCGTTGCAAGTCCGCCGGTATTGCAGTGCGTGAGAACGCCCGAGCAACCGCTCAATAGCGGCAAACCGTGGCGAGCGATCGCGGAACACATTTCGCGATCTTCGCGTTCGATCTCCCTGGCTTCGACTAACAGGCATCCGAGCAATTCTGCCGATGTGAGACTCGCACAGGATGCGGCCGTTCTTCGCATCCTGTCGAGAGCCCAAAACAGATTTACGGCGGTCGGTCGGCTACCCGCAAGGTACTCCAGAACGTGTGTCAGCCGAGCATCAAACCGTTCGCGAGACGACTGCTTTTCTAACTGGCATCCGACGACAACACCGTACGCGGCCGCGACGCCAATCGCGGGCGCACCGCGAACTCGAAGCGACTTGATCGCCTCCCAAACGACTTCGACCGTCGTGCAACCGAGTTCGCGGTATTCGACGGGGAGCAATGTTTGGTCGATCAACTGGAGATGGCCTGAGGAGGCATCGCCAATCCAGGAGACGGCCGAACGAAGGTTTGTCATATTGATTTCTTGGGATCGGCAATTCAACAACTGTCGTGGCCGACGCTGCTAGCGTCGGCGAGGATGCTGGCAGCATCCACCACGCGAGGATGCTGGCAGCTTCCGCCACGACCCAATACGCCAGTGTTCAAGCAGCGCTTCACTTCATCGGCGAGTAATCGGTCGGTACGTAAAACTGCGATTCGGGCGGCTTCAAAAGAATCTTTCCATCCTTTTCAGACGCTTCGCGTGCGGCCTTCCAATCGGGGTCTTGACCAAAGGAAGCGAATGACGCTTTGGCGGCTGCCTGACTCTTGTGAGCGAGCAGATAAACCAGTTTGTTATCGACTGCCGTACCGTCGGCATTTACCGGCGTCAGGTAAACGACATTCTTGATACCGTGCTTTTCGAACAGCTTGACGGTGTGGTCTTTGAATCGAGCATTCAACGCAGGAAAGCGACCCGGTTCCGTGGTGTACGTCCGCAATTCGTAGACCAAGCTCGGCGCATCCGGTTCGGCTTTGACCGTTTTCGCCGTCCAGCCGAGTCCCATACCCAGGCCAACCAATGCCACCGCACCCACAAATCGTTGGACAGAATTCATAACGCTTCTTTCATTAAAGGAATCACACAACTTGAAACACAATCGACTACTTTCGCTCGGTTGCCGTCCCTTCGCGAGT
>JAYUFI010000991.1:0-1216 GCA_043738805.1 Planctomycetaceae bacterium
GTTTCTCATCGCAAGTGGCACAGACCATGTGGTCCGAGCGAACACGTTTTTCAATGTTTCGTGGGCCTTGACCCGGATTATTCGTTCGCTCGACCACACGCGGAGGAGATTGGTCTCATTTGCTTTCTCGCAGTCCCGTTGGTCGAATGCCGTATTGATCGAAGTTTCAGGGTGAAGTGCGGAATGGGACTTTCGGAATATGCCTGAAACTTGGCCGCGTGAAGAATCGCTCTCTCCTACGATGCCATTATCCTTTGGAAGTCAGCCCCGATGACAACAGCAGATCACCAGCCACATGACAAAATGCGGGGACTTCGCGAAGAGAAGCCCAGCCGATACGAACTCACGCTCTTGCGGGCGTTGGCCCAGCAATTTCCCAACATCGACTCGGCGCTCGCCGAAATTGCGAGACTTTCGGCCGTACTGACGCTGCCCAAAGGGACGGTTCACGTCATCAGCGATATTCACGGGGAAGACAAGAAACTGCGGCATGTCATCAATAACGCTTCGGGAACACTGCGGCCGCTCGTGGAACGGCTCTTCAAGGACCGGATGGACCCGAAAGAATTTGCCGAATTCCTGACGCTGATTTTCTATCCTGCCGAAGTGACGGAACGTCTGGAGCAAACGCTGAAGAACATCGATGAAGTCCGATCGTTCGCTCAACGAACGTTGCGACATCAGTTTGAGTTGGTACGCGTACTGGCTTCGCGCTACAGCTTGAAGCGAGCGATGCAGGTTTTTCCACGCGAATACACCAACCTGTTCGCAGAAATGCTGCACGAACCCTCCAACGAACGCGGCCAGGAATTCGTCGATGCAATTGTCGATGAACTGCTCCGCCGCGGCCGAGCCCTGCATTTGATTCACATCACCGGACGGCTGATCCGCAACCTCGCGATTTACGAACTGATCATTGGCGGAGACTGCTGGGACCGCGGGCCGCGCGGCGATCGTGTCGTCGATTACCTGCGAGATCAGCCGAACGTGTCGTTTATCTGGGGCAATCACGACGCGGCCTGGCTCGGTGCCGGGCTCGGACACGAGGCACTGATCTGCCACGTCCTGCGAGTCTCGCTACGGTATCGGCGACTGGGGCAACTCGACGAAGGCTACAGCATTCCGCTCACACCGCTCGAACACTTGGCCCGCACCGTGTATGCCGACGATCCCGCCGAACACTTTCTGCCGAAGGCGAGTGGCATGCGGTCCGATC
>JAYUFI010000992.1:0-3374 GCA_043738805.1 Planctomycetaceae bacterium
CCCACCCTACACCTACACCTACTTCCTTCAATTCAGGAGTGCCCCACGATGGCTCAGAACTTATTTCACATGTCGTTAAACGTCTCGAACCTCGATCAGTCGGTCGAGTTCTTTCGCCGGATGCTGGGGGTCGAACCGGCCAAGTGCCGTCCTGATTACGCGAAGTTCGAGACCGCCGATCCACCGCTCGTGCTGTCCTTGGAACCTCACAGCCACGCGAGCGACGGAGCGCTCAATCACGTCGGCTTTCGCTTTCCGACGTCCGAAGCGCTGGTCGATTGCCAACGGCGGTTGGAACTCAACGGCATCAGCACGCAGCGCGAGGACAACGTCGAATGCTGCTATGCGAAACAATCGAAATTCTGGGTCCGCGATCCCGACAACACGTTGTGGGAGTTCTATGTCTTGGAAGGCGACCTCGATCATCGTGGCCCCGGTCAGGCGCTCGAACAAATCGTCCCGCGCAACATCACCGCATTGCCGATTGCTGCCACGGCGATCTGGGAGCATCGACTCGGCCAGCCGCTGCCACTGCCGTTGCCGTTGCCGCACGAGCATCACAGTCTCGACGAAGTTCGTATGCGCGGTACGTTCAACGTTCCGACGGACGTCACCCCCGCCAGCGTCTTCGCCGACGTTCGCCGAGTGCTACGTCCCGACGGTCGTTTGCAATTGCACTTCCTGACGTCGGATCGCCCCGTGGCCGACAGCGACGTCCAACTGACCGGCGCGGCCGCGCATGTTCGCCGAGTCCCCACGCTCAGCGATCTGCTGCGCGACCTCGCGCAAGCCGGCTTCATCAACGTGAAGTTTGAGAAGTACGCGACAACTCCCTGCTTCCGTCTCGGTGAAGCATCACTTCGCGAGACGTTGCTCACCGCGACCAGTCCCGCTTGTACCGCTGCGACCACCTCCGCCACGGGCCAGCAGAAGGCTCTGTATCGCGGCCCGTTCGCACAAGTGACCGACGAATTCGGAACGAGCTACCCGCGCGGGCAGTTCGTTTCGGTCAGCGACAAACAAGCTCACGCCTTGCTCACAGGCTCCATCGTAGACTCGTTTGTCGTGTGTGCCGGCGATGGCGAAGGAGTGCTCGCTTCGGCCTGTTCCGGCACTTGATGATTGTCGTCGCGGCACAGCAGCGCGCTGATATCGCGAAACAACCGGCGTGAATCCTGAAGAGGGAATTGAATGATGAGTACCTCACTCGTATCATCCGCCCGCCCAACAATGGATGTTGGCACCCTTCCTTGGCTCCCATCGACGGCAACAACGTGGCTGCTGATTCACTGCAATCCGATCACTGCGCGGAAAAACTCAAAGCTCTCGGCGATCCGTGGCGGATCAAAATCATTGATGCCTTGCGTGCCTGTCCGCTGAGTGTCGGCGAATTAGCTGAGTGCTTGGAATCAGAAATCGTGACGGTCTCGCACCACTTGGGTGTTCTTCGCCATGCCGGTCTTGTACAGCGGGAAAAGCAGGGACGCTTCGTCGTCTACAGCATCCGTGACGGTGTGTTTCAAAAAACGAAATCCACTCGTGCCACTGAGCATATCAACCTCGGCTGCTGCCGGTTGGAGATTCCGAAGCCGGCTCCGTAGTTCAGTTCACTCGCGATACTGCGCCCATTCGAGTTTGAGCTTTCGCATCTTGGCTCGCAACGTGTGTGGGTTGATTTGCAGCAGCTTGGCGGCTCCCTTCGGGCCTTCGATTCTTCCTTGAGTAGATTGCAACGCAAGTGCGATGTGTCGTCGAAGGGCCTCGTCGAGCGAAGCGATTTCTGAAGGAGCGGGAATTGCTTCTGGTGCAGTCGCAGTGGCGAGTATTGCGATCCGAGACTTTGTGGGGATCACTCCGAGTGCCGTGGCGACATCCAAGAGTTTGCCGTCACCGAGGATTGCGGCGCGATCAATCACCGTGCCGAGTTCGCGGATGTTGCCCGGCCAGTGATAATCGGTCAGACGTGCGATGTCGTCATCGGTCGGCATGACGGCATGCAGTCCAAACCGAGTAGCTGCTCGTTCGGCAAAGTGGTGAGCGAGCGCGGGGATGTCCGCTTTGCGTTCTCGAAGTGGTGGCAGCACGATCGGGAAGACGGCGAGGCGATACCACAAGTCTTCACGGAACTCTTTTGCTTGAACCATCAAGGCTAAGTCGCGATGCGTGGCGGCGACGATGCGGACATCGACGTGCAATGGATGCTGACCGCCGACTCGTTCGAGCGAACCGTCTTGCAAGACTCGCAGCAGACGGACTTGAGCTTGCAGTGGAAGTTCGCCGATCTCGTCGAGGAACAACGTGCCGCCGTCAGCCCGCTCGAACCAACCTTGCCGCTGTTCCGATGCACCGGTGAAGCTCCCTTTCTCGTGACCGAACAGTTGCGAGTCGATCAGCTCGGTCGGGATCGCTCCGCAGTTGACGCGGATGAATGGGCCAGAGGCGCGTGACGAACGGTTGTGGATCGCACGCGAGATGACTTCCTTGCCCGTGCCAGTCTCGCCGAAGATCAGTACCGGGACATCGGACGGCGCAACGAGGGCGGCTCGGTCCATCACGGGCTTGAGACCGGAGTCGGCTCCGACGATCTCGTCTTTGATCTCTGTGCGACCGCGCTTGGTGAGCAGCGAGGCTCGATCGGCTTCGGCCGCTTCGCGCAATGCGGCGAGTTCATGTAGTCGATGGTCGTTGTCGAGCGCGGCCGAGAACGGTTCAAGCAACAGCTCGACGACGCGGCGATGCGTCGCGTCAAATTTCTTGCCGGGCGCGGCGACCAGCATCAACACGCCGGTCACGGTCGCTCCTGAAGTCAGCGGGCCGAGCAGCATGTCTTCGGTCAATTCGTCGGCAACAATCGGTTTGAACTGGCGCGGCCGGGTGCCCTTCGGGCGTTCAGTGACTTGAAACTGTTTGCCCCAAGCTTGGATCTGTTTCCAGTTCGTCGGTGACAGCGGCGACGATTCCGGCGACGGCAGCGGATTCCCTTTGAGTTCGACCTGAGCGACCGTCGCAATGCTGGCCGGATTCGGTTTCAACCGGCGAACGATGACCGCACCGACCGGCAATTGCCGCGCGAACATCACCGCGATGTTGGTCGTGGCTTCTTGGATTTCGATGTGGCGGCAGGCTTCGCGCCAGACATCCAGCAACAGCGGACGAAACAACTCCACAGCGGACTCCGTGAAATGCAACGGGCGACTATCAAATTTCACGGGCATGATCCATCACATATCACGGTTTGGCTAGGTCGGAACCGGCGACATCTGCGAGATGCAACCGAAGTGCCGAGCCAATCGCGAGTTCACCGTTCCGGCATGGCGCTTGCAAAACCGGAACGCCCCGGAGGATGGGCACTCTTGCCCGTCCTGCCATCTTCC
>JAYUFI010000993.1:0-1212 GCA_043738805.1 Planctomycetaceae bacterium
GTCCTCGGGACCGAATAAGCAGAACGAAGAGGGCGCTGGCGACGACATCAACAATTGGTCGGAACAGTAAGAATCTCTCACACCAAGATTGGCAGCAGCGGTGACGAACCGTGCTGAATTTCCTGAGTGACGATGCCGCCGATGAGGGTTGTCGGGGTGCAATCTTCGACCGCGATCGAAGTCAACGATCCGGCGAGTCGCGGGTTGCCGTTGAAAACCACGATCCGGTCACACGGAGTACGACCGGTCAGTTGAACCGGTCCAGTCAATAACGAGGGGTCACCGCGTTTGATTTCGGACTTGCTCGGCCCTTCGACAAGCACTTCGACTTCGCGACCGATAAAGCCCGCGTTGTCTTCGGCACTGATCTGGTTTTGAAGTGCCAGCATCTCTTGGTTTCGTTGCCTCTTCACATCCTCGGGAATGTCATCGACGAGTAATTCATGGGCCTTGGTTCCAGGTCGAGGGCTGTACTTGAAGATGAAGCTGTTCTTGAATCGGCATTCGCGAATCAGTTCCAGACTCTTCTGGTGCGCTTCGTCCGTTTCGCCGCAAAACCCGACAATGAAGTCGCTCGAAACGGCTGCCATCGGCAACGTCCGGCGGATGCGGCCGAACATCTCGCGATAGTCTTCCACCGTGTAGCCACGTTTCATCCGTTTGAGCATCTCGTTGCAACCGGATTGGGCTGGAACGTGCAGATACTGAGCACACTTCGGCAGGTCTCGCACCGCCCGAAGCAGGTCGTCGGTCATGTCCTTCGGAAAGTTGGTGACGAACTTCAGACGCAGAATTCCATCGACATCATGAATGGTTTCGAGCAGGTCGGACAGGCGAAACAGTTTTCCATCTTGAGTCACCTTGTAACTGTTGACCGTCTGACCGAGCAGCGTCACTTCCTTGACGCCTTGGTCGGCGAGAACCTTCACTTCGTGCAAGATGTCTCGCGGCGGTCGACTTTGCTCGGGACCGCGCGTCATCGGAACGACGCAGTAGGTACAGAACTTGTCGCACCCAATCATGATCCGAACAAACGCTTGATACGGCGATGGCCGCATCTCGGGTTCGCGAAGGGGATCGTAGCTCTGAAAGCTGTCGCTGACTTCGGCGCGCGAACCTTCCTTGCGATCGAGACTGACGGCGAGCGACCGCTCGCGCCGCTCGCGCGCGGCGTCAATCAGCCGTGGGACTTCGGCAAGCTGCCCAGTTCCT
>JAYUFI010000994.1:0-3370 GCA_043738805.1 Planctomycetaceae bacterium
CGACTGCTACACGTTCACAGCGATGGATCGCAACACGAAGCTGCTGATCTGCTACCACGTCGGGAAGCGGGACGGCGAACACACTCAAGCGTTCGCCGATAAGCTGCATTCGAGCATCACCGGACGCCCGACGATCTTCTCGGACGGGTTCGGCCCCTACACCAAGATCATCCCCGAAACGTGGGGCGGCGATTGTAATTTCGCTCAGATAGTCAAATCGTTCGTCACCCCGCCAAAAAAGGAACAGCAGAAGTATTACCCGGCGGCGATAATCCGCGTCGAGAAGAAACAAGTCTGCGGCGAGGTCGAGAACTCCGAAATCGGGACGAGCCGCATGGAACGGTTCAATCTTTCGAGTCGGATGCACGTCCGCAGACTGACGCGGTTGACCAATGCCCACAGCAAGACGCTGGCGAACCACAAGGCGATGCTTGCGCTCTGGTTCGCGTTCTACAACTTCTGCCGCCGACACATGACCTTGAAGACGACGCCAGCCGTTGCGGCCGGTCTCGCATCAGAACCGTGGACTCTTGAACACCTTCTGACGAAGGCAGCGGCGGCATAACAATCACTCGACATGCTGTTCGCGGAACCCCTTGGGCGTGGTACAATCGGCCCGACTTTTTCCACGCCATTTGGGTTCCGCGATGAGTACAGACGTTTCACTTTTTCACTTTGACGAAGGTCGCAAGAGCTTCGAGGATATTGGCGTGCCCAATGGGGCAACGCATTGGCGTGAGGCCGATCTTCGTGAAGCGTTCGGATACCAGACGCCTGCCGGTTTTGACAAAGCGATGACGCGAGCGAAGCAAACCTGCTTGACGCTCAACATCGCAACCGAAGATCACTTTGCTCGTCAGCCAGACGGAAGCTACTTGCTGACTCGCTTCGGCTGTTATTTGGTCGCGATGAATGGAGACACGAAAAAGCCGGAAATCGCCGCCGCACAGACGTACTTCGCCAGACTCGCCGAAACATTTCAGAATTGCCTTGAACATGCTGACGGCATTGACCGGATTCTGATTCGCGGTGAAATAACAGACGGCCAAAAGTCTCTTGCCAGCACAGCCAAGCAACACGGTGTCACCCGCTACGATATCTTCCAAAATGCGGGCTACATGGGCATGTACAACATGAACTTGCAGAGATTGCTTCAGGTCAAGGGAGCAAGGCCGGGCGAGACACTCATCGACCGCATGGGAAGGGAGGAAATGGCGGCCCACCTCTTTCGTATCACACAGACCGATGCGAAGATCAAGAAAGACAACATACGTGGTCAGTCACGATTGGAACAAGCCGCAATTGAAGTTGGCGGTCGTGTCCGAAAGATGATGCAGGAAAACACCGGGACTTCGCCAGAGAATCTGCCGCTTTCTGAGAACGTCAATGACGTGAGAAAGAAGCTCAAAGGCGCTGGTCGCACTCTGCTGAATATCGACAAGAAAAAGAAGGCGGTGAAAAAGAATCTTCCGCCGCCGAAGCAATAGCGGATCGAAACGAACAAACCCCGCGACTCATCCTCGCGGGGCTTCTCTTTTGGTAGACTTCAGACCTGACAGACAATTTCAACTCACGTGACGGTCAGTACCTCAATTCGCAACTTTGAGTGACGCGAAACGCGTTGTCTTTCCAAGTCAGCCCGAAGATCTCGTCGAGTCCCGTTGCGAACCGGTGAAACGAAGGAGTTGGTTTCGCTGCATCGACTCCGTCAATCAGATAGATCTCGCCATGCCGAGTGCCCACGGCGATTCGCCGATCAGGTAGCACAGCGAAGGCCCCGGCTTCGATGACCGTGTCCTTCGGCAGGGGAATGTTGACGATCGGATAATACTCACGCTCGCGTTCTTCGGTTCCCCAGCGCTCGCCAACCTCCTCGGCGCGCAGAATACGCAGCGCAGACATGGCGACCAGAATCAACAGACAGAGGAGTCGCGAGTGACCCAAGGCGGCGTCAGAACCGTAGCCACGTTCGCCAGAACGTGGGCGAGCCTGTTGAAAATCTCCTGTAGGGTGGGACAAGCTCGCTTCGAGCGCCGGCCCACCATCTGCAATCGCTGTGTTTGATGGTGGGCCGGCGCGGCGAAGCGCCGCTGGTCCCACCCTACGACTACTTTTTGAGTGGTTCATAGAGGAGCTCCAGCATGGATTTGCCTTGGGGAATTTGCAGGCGCAGCAGCAACTCCGATCGCTTGGGTTCGTCGGACAGCGATCTCAGTTTCGTTTCGGTCTTGGGAATCGTCAGCCGCAATCGGCCACTTCGGAAGACTCGATCGGACTCCTGGCTGATGTCTCCGGTGAGCGCTCGAAACCAAACGGTTTGCGGCATGTGCGATTCAAATTGCAGAACGCGCTTGAGCTGCCGTTGTTCGTCGGCTCCGGTCGCCACTGACCGGTCCTCGATCTCGATGGTGCCGCTGCGATACAGGAACGTGGGGATTGACGATTCGCCGAGGAAGTACCCGCGAAATTGATACCCGACATTCTTGGGATAGAGCGGATTGGGATTGGTTCGAGCCTCTTTGGTCATCACCGGCATCAGCGGCCACGGAGTATTTTCATCCGCGAGCTGCGCGAACGAGACATCCTGAGACAGAGTGATTGGTTCGCTGGCGGGATTGAAATCCCCGGAACCCTGGCCGCTCCAATTGACGCCGATGAACTCACCCTGCCAGATGGCTGACAGCGTTCCGGTTTCGGCGTTGAAGGCGTAACTCAGCTTCTCTGGTAAACCGACGGCGATGCCTCGAAAGCCGGCGACTCGACTGCGTCCCCGATATGTATTGGCCTGATCATCGACCGTTAGTTTCGTACTCACGCCACGGAGGCCGGACGGATCAGCGGCCGAAGTGCCGAGCGAGAGGTAGTACCAGATGGCTTCAATCTGCCGGTCGGTGTTGCCATCGAGAATCGTTTTGTGAGCGGCAACACCGTTGGGCCAAGCGGTCGGCATGATCGTCCGTGGACGAAACGCGCCAGAGTTTCGCAAGTAGCTGTTGAACCAGCCCGGTTGAAGTCGCTGATACGTTGTCAGCAGGTCAATTCCTTGATTGATCAGCGCGGCCTTCCCATTGAAGTTGTGACAGGCGATGCAATTCAGACCCTTGTCGCCAAGCAATTCCCGTCCCCCCGCGCGAAGAAGTTTCTCTCGTTCACGCTCGCTTTCTGAGCGACTCTCCGGACTCGGAATCTTCATGTCCGTGCTTTTCAAAACGTCCAGGCGACTGAAGACGGCCGGCAAGTGCTGGAGATTCGCGTTGCCATACTGCGGCATCCGAGTCGCCATGTAATGGCGGACGCTTTCACCATCGAAGAGCACCTTCTTCATCCAGGCCGGTTGCAGCTTGGCCCCGACCAGTGTGAGCGGCGGCGG
>JAYUFI010000995.1:0-8899 GCA_043738805.1 Planctomycetaceae bacterium
CTGACCGCCTCCGAGCGGCCCGGATCGCTGGGACGGCTCGGCAAATACGAAGTCCACAAGATCATCGGCAGTGGTGCGTTCGGCGTGGTGCTCAAAGTGTTTGACGAGCAGCTTCGACGATCGGTCGCGATCAAAATTTTGAATCGTCAGTTCTCATCGAGCGCGACCGCACGGCGACGATTCATTCGCGAGGCGCGCGCGGCGGCGGCGGTCTCGCATCCGAATGTCGTGTCGATTCACGCCGTCGAGGAGCAAGCGGGAATTCCGTTCCTCGTGATGGAGTTGGTCGCCGGCCCTTCGCTGCGCGATCGCATCGCCGACCAGACGAAGCTGCCGCCAATCGAAGTCATTCGTTTGGGGGCACAGATCGCCAGCGGCCTGGCCGCCGCACACGCTCAGGGAGTTGTGCATCGCGACATCAAGCCCGGCAACATCATGCTGGAGAAAAATCTGGATCGAGTCAAAATCACCGACTTCGGTTTGGCGCGAGTGGCCGTCGATAACATCGAATTGACGTCGCGCGGCATGGCAATGGGGACACCGGCCTACATGTCTCCCGAACAAGTTTCCGGAGACAACAACAACGTCGATGCACGCAGCGATTTGTTTGCACTCGGATGCGTGCTGTTCGCCGCGTTGGTCGGGCACTCTCCGTTTCAAGGCCGTTCCGCGCTCGAAATGGCCCGGCGAGTCGCCGACTATGATCCGGCACCGTTATCCCAACTTGATCCAACGATTCCGCTGTTTCTCTCCGATCTCGTGGAGATGTTGCTGAAGAAAAATCCGGACGATCGGTATCAATCCGCCGCCGAGGTCGCTGGTTTGCTGAATCGATATCTCATCGCCTTGAATCAAGCTCCCTCCGACAAATTTCAGAGCGTCCTGCACGATCCATTGTTGAGGACTCAATCAATAAAGAGCGTCAAATCGCCACGACGGTTTCCTCGCGTGATCTTGGCTGCGGTCGCTCTTGTCGCAATCGCAGTTGGAGCAGCGCTGTGGCAAATGCTTCCGAACAAACCGATTGAAAACGAACAGGCCAAGAACGCTCCGTCAAAGAATGTCGGCGCAAACCCAAACGGTGAGACAAACGAGGCCAATCCGGAATCGAGCACACAGGCCGCTGCCGCCGAACCTCAAGAACTCACGGTCTCGCAATCGGGTGACGCGCAGTATCGAACGTTGAGCGAAGCGTTCGCCAAGGTGACTCCGCAGACCACCATCCGCGTGTTGGATGATGCAACGTATCGCGAGACGCTGCGAATCTCTGGAACGCAACGTTTCTCTGGTTTGAAACTCATCGCCGAGAAACACGCGCGACTGGCTCCCCGCGATCCCAGCAAACCGACTCCGCGTCTTGTGGAAATCAGCCGCGTTAATGACGTTGTCCTGAAAGGCTGGAAGATCGACGCTCCCAAAGACGGACATGCGGTCTACATCGTCGAAGCGGGCAATGTCTCGCTCGAAGATTTGGACATCGAACAGCCGTCGGATGTCGGGGTCATCGGCGCGATCCAAATTCACGCGATGCGGTCTCAGACAGACGGCCCCGTGGAAATCAAGAACTGCCATGTGAAGACTGTCGGCGATGCGCATTGCGTCTGGATTCAAGGAACCAACCGGCCTCCGAATGAGATTCGACTCACGGGCAATCGGTTCGAGCGGCGGTCGAGCGAAGGGACCAACGTCGCCGTCTGGCTGGAAGGAGATGCGACATTCGCGAAGCTCACAATGCGTGACAACTTATTTGTGGGTGGGCATAGCGCGCTTAATTTGTTCTTGCATAGCCAATTGCCATCACACAGCCTGAGTATCCTCAATAACACATTCTTTGAATCCCGGAATTGGCTGGCATTCGACACCTTTCAGCCGACCGCGCCGATTGCACGCATTGTCAATAACCTGATCATCGGTGGTGACCGCATTGACTCTCCCAACCTCGCAGATGCGATGCAACATTGGGAATTCCGCTCGAACTGGTGGGAGCGGGGTTTATCGACCGACCCCGATCCAGGACGTGGCGGAATCATTGCCGAATCAAAGCCCACCGGCAGCCTGAAATTTCTCTCGCGCGACCCCCACAATGCCGGCTTTCTGCGACCTGCTCCCAATGCTGATTGGCTCGAATCGGGCACCGGCGGCGCAGAACAAAAACATCTCGGAGCCTTCGGACCTCAACAAATAACAACACCATGACAAACCCTCAAACAATTGACCTCAGCCCGACTGCACCGAGCTTACCTCGGTGGAAGCGGGCTTATCAGCCTGTTGAAAATCATTGTGGCACGACGCTCCCCGTCGAGCGTGGCTGCCATTCGCCGATGATTTTACTTGCCGCTCACGACCCAGAGCGTCGTGCCACAATTTTTCAACAGGCTGTTCTGCACTACGAGCCTCTTCACCCAAAACCACTCTGGGTAGTACAGAAGCCTAAAAGCCACCGAGGCAAGCTCGATGGGGTTGCTTTGGTTAAAGATACTTTCTCATCACCGCTATGAATAACAATAGGAGCAGAACATTATGAACACACCGTATTCCGCCTCGACCTCTTATCTCAAAACCAGCGTCAAACTACCCGCAGCGAACTCTTATGGAAATCCATACCTCACGCGCAGCGCGAACCTCAATACGCAACAAGCCGCTCCGCCATATCTGTCGGCCTTTCAATCATTGCAAACTCCTCATGGGGTCGCTCAAGCGGGTGTTCCTGTGAAGCAAACGCAATCGGTCGCAGGCGGCTATCCGATTGGTCCGGCAACGGCGCAGTCAGCGCAGTCGATCGGTGGTGGCGGAGGTAGCAAACCGCTGCGTATGGTGCATGTCGGCCCGTGCTTCGCTCGCGGTGGTGCCGAGCAACACATCATCGCGTTGGCCAGATTCCTCAATCCTCGGCGTGCTTATCTCGAACGTTGCTTGGTCGTTGATTCGGGTGCCGTTGATCCAGACGTGGCTGCTGACATGCCGGCTCCCGTGGATGTCGTGCCGTTGAATCACCTCGAAGAGGCTGTCCAAGAACACGACGTCATGCTGCATTGGGGCTTGGCGCTGGATGAATACTTTCCACGTCAGCGCCCAACGTTGGGTGTCTATTTGGCTCACGGCGATGGCTGGTGGACATCAAGTGTTTTGGCCGGTTCACACAAGGTGACCGATCATGTGGTCGCGGTCAGTCAGCGAGTTCGGGATGTCCTCGATCCGAGTTACGACACGACCGTAATCCTCAACGGTATTGATTCGGCGAGGTTGGCCCACACTCGTTCACGGAATGAGAAGCGACGCGAACTCGGATTTGCCGACGGCGATTTTGTCTTGGGTTACGTCGGACGACTCTCCCACGAGAAGCGCCCGGAATTGCTGATCCAATCGCTGGCTAACTTGCCGCGCAACGTGAAGGCACTCATCGTCGGTTGGGGACCGATGCGAGCCAGTCTGATGGAAATGGCGAACGATTACGCCCCTGGCCGAGTGATCTTCGCGACCGGCAGCAGCTATCTCGGCGACTTTTATCGCGCGATGGATGCGTTCTGTTTGCTCTCCTCACAAGAAGGCTTCGCCCTCGTCGCGCTCGAAGCCATGATGTGCGGAGTACCGTTAATCGCCACACCGGTCGGTGCGGTTCCCGAAGTGATTCAGCATCGAGTCAACGGCTTGGTCGTGTCGCTCGATTGCAGCGACTTCACGCAGGCAGTCGGCGAACTGCAATCACATCCGGAATGGGCCAAAGCACTGGGACGCGAAGGACAAGCGTATGCAGACCAACACGGCCACGCCTTGCGCATGGCTCAACAATATGAGGACTTGCTGGAGTCGTTGTGGCAACGGAACTCTGGTGGAGTCATGACAACATCCGTGTCGTGAAGTCGTAAGTCAGCCTTTTCAGGCTCCGTTCCGCAAACCTGTAGGACGGGTACTCTTGCCCGTAGGAACCCGTAAAACGACGGGCAAGAGTGCCCGTCCTGCAAAGGCCAGCTCATGCCGATTGGTTGTTATTCATTGGTGCCGCATGTGGCTCATCACGTGGCAATTCATCGTCCGGCGCGGGTGTTGGATTTGGGAATTGGGTTGGGAAGTTACGGATCGGTCGTGCGGCAATGGGGTGATCTGGGCGAGCGACCGTGGCGCACGTACTTGGTCGGCGTCGAAGCGTGGGCCGCGTATCGCAATCCGTTGTGGGATCTCTACAACGTCGTCGCTGGCTGCTCGATTCAAGAGTTTCTCGCGGAGCAGCGCGGGCAGTTTGATCTCGTCTTGCTGACGGATGTCATTGAGCACTTCGATCGTCGTGACGGGCAAGCGATCCTCGACCAATTAAAGGAAGAGGTGGTTGCTCCCGGCGGTAGTTTGTTCGTCGGCACTCCCGGAATTTTCTGCGAGCAAGGAGCCGTCGGTGGTAACGAATGGGAACGACATCGCTCGCTGTGGTTGGCGAATGATTTCGCCGTTCAGGGTTTTCGAGTGATCATGAACGGCAGCTCAGATGCGTTTGGCAATCAGATGGTTTTGGCGGAGTGGAGGCACGCGTCGGAAAAATAGCGCGGTGCCGCAGTGTGGCACGACGCGTCGCGCCGTGAATCGCGACGCGAAGAGGCTGTGAAAAAAATGACGTGGGGTACGTTTTCAATGTGCCAATTCAGCCAGTTTTCGAGCACGTTGAAAACGTGCTCCACGAAATTTTCACAGCCTCGGAGCGTCGTGCCACAATCTTGCCCAAAGTAGACGAGTCACTCCGTGACTCGCAGTTTCCGGTCACGGAGTGACCGGTCTACGTTAGGAAGCCTCTTGGACATACGGCTCCGCTAGCGGCAGCGCGATGATCTGTTGAAAGCGATTCGTCGATTGGCTCGCGGGTCGCGAGAACCAGCCGGTGCGCGACGTATCCGGCGGATGGAAGTCGATGGTCACTCGCACGGCGTTGGGCAAGCTCGTTGAAGTTCCACTGTCCCAAGTGCTGGTCCAGCTCACGCCGTCGAAGAACTCGAATTGAATCGACGCGACTTCCGGAGCAAGCAGCTTCACATTGCCCGACATAGAAGACATGTCTCCCGAATCGCTCGCCGCTTGCATCGCCATGCGGTCTGCCTGCACGCGAGCGAGCCCACCAAGTTGTTGACCGGGGCGAGTTACCGCCGCGCTGGTCAACGCGGTAGAAAATTGCTGAGCCAGTGAAGAACTCGATCCCGCGAGAAAGTACGCCACCGATTGCAGATCGTTCGGCGGCAGAGTAACTCCCGATGACGCCGACTGACTTGCCGGCGCGCTCATGCCGCTGCTGAGTCGTCTGGGCAAACAAACATGCACGACCAAAGATTCCACATCCCCGAAGAGCCCGGACTTCTGCGTCGAGTAGGCATCGACCGGTGCGGTCGCGTCGGTTGTTGTGCCGGTCGTCGAGGTCGAAGCTCCGGTGGCGGCTGTGCTGCCCGTCGAGCCTGTTCCCGCTCCGTTGGAAGCATTCGAGCCTTGGCCAACACCACTCGTTCCAGTGCTACCTGTTGAGCCAGTGGACCCCGTCGAACTTCCTGACGTCGATGAACTGCCGGACGTGGCGCTGCTCGCACTGCTGTCGTCCGTGGAACTCAACGGCGCACTGCGAAAAATCACCGAGCGGAGGTCGATCTCGATTCGTCGAAACAACGCGCGAGCTACTTGAGCACGTTCCATCTCCACTTGCCCGGCGAGCGAATAGCTCCAGTGCATCTGCAACGCGCTATAAATCGCCGCCATCAACAAGCTCGACAAGCCGAGCGCCAGCACGACTTCGAGCAACGTAAAACCGAAACGATAGCGTCGCTTCGTAACCCGAAGCGTCAGCGAGGGCGAGCGCTTCACACAGCCCAACAGCCTCGCAAAGAACACCGTGCAGGTGAGCCAGGAGGCGTCAGCCCCCGGAAGCTTCATCAACGCAGTCCGGGAGCTAACGCCTCTCGGCTTACTGGCATCTATTCCGATACGGGTCCACTGAGGAACTCGGAGCGTTCGCAAGCGTTCGCCCTCGCTGACGCTTCGGGTTACTGAACAGGCTCGTCTCATTTCTGTTGCTCCTCAGTCGTTGCCTGTTGAGCTTTGATCCACACTTGAGGATCACGAATCAAGCGGCTGAGTTGATGGCTCGATGACGACAAACCTCCTTGCCCCGGATGAACGACATTCACCACGGCCAAGATCAAGTCAGCATGAGGTCCAGGGAGCACCTGCAAGTTCCAAGTCCAACTCGCGTCATCGTCAAACGGCGTATCGCTCGTCGCTTGCAACGGGACCGCACCGGCAACAACTTCGCTCAGTTTCGACTCGCAGCGAAAGATCGCTTGAGTTCGGAGCCGAGATTGAACCGAAGCTCGGACTCCGCTGTACCACATTTGGCTGAGGACTGCCAATGCTCCCAAGAACAAGCCAAGTGACAACAGAATTTCAAACAGCGTGAAGCCACGTCGTGAACGAACATCTTTTACGTCGCCGTCACACTCCGCGTGACGAGCCGAGTGCTTACTACGACCCCAATAACTCGTAGGACGGGCACTCTTGCCCGTCGCCACTCCAACGATGACGGGCAAGAGCGCCCGTCCTACGGTCAACTTGCCGATACCCCATGAAGGAAGTCGGCTATCTTGTGAAGTGATCTGCTCATCGCGCGGAGCGTGATGGCTACGTAAGTGCGATCGCTGTGGACTGATCGTCGGCATGTGTTTCATCATCGCGTCCGAGTCTCCATCGGTGTGACGACGACGCCACCCGTCAGTCCGCGAACGATCAAACGCATTTGTTTGTTGCGAGCATCGACAACAGCCAACTCGGAATCAGCCGCAGAGCCGTCTGGCTGAAACGTCAGCGGAACACTCCAAGCCACTTGAGTCAGCGCGTAACTGTTTGACGATCCCATGACCAATTCCGCCGGGATGTGTTCCACACCAAACGGAACACCGTTCATATCCGAGGCAAAGACAATCCCTTTCGGAAGCTCGCCCGTTTGCGGACCAGATTGAACGGCTCCCGCAGATGCGGTTGCAGCCGCAGTGTTACCGCTCGCAGAACCGGTGGAGGCAGTTGAAGCGGCGGACTCTTGAGGCATCCACAGATAATGACGCCCACCCGGCTCAAACCGAAATTGCCAAGCGGAGTTCGAGTCCAAGGCTTTGAACCGCACGTTGGCCAATTGCAATCGAGCTCGCTCGGCCCCTTCCTTCAACGGTTGATCGGCCATCAAGCGGAGCACCGGCGGGAAGATTAGTCCGCTGATGACGACCAACACCGCGAGCACCAGCAGAATTTCCGCAATCGTGAATCCGCTTCGACACAGCACAACGCCGCGACCAACTCGGCCATGAACACACCACGCGAGCGGGGCGGCGTCAGCCCCCCAGTGCGTTCGCGGCATAACCGGGGGGCGAACGCCGCCCCGCTCGCCAAAGGCTGTGATGGAATTGAAAGCGTTTCGAGTTCCGCGCATCACATTGTCTCGCGGTCATCGCGTGTTTGAAGATTAGTTCTGCGACCAATTGTTGACGTCGTCTGCCGTGTCGTCTTGCTTATCCGGGCCACAGGACCAGATCGCCGGCTTGCCGCTGGGGTTCGTTCGATTACCGGTCGCGGGGTATTCGTAACGGAGCGGATTCTTCCAAGCATCGAGTGGAATTTTTTCCAAATAACTCGCGCGTTGCTTACCGGTTTGTTGATCGGTCTCTGGGCTCATCAAATGTTGAAACACGGTTTCTGCGTTGCCCTCGGGAAACTGGCCATCGTGCTCCGAAGCATACAACTTCACGGCCCCTTCCAAACCAGAGATGCTCGTGCGTGTTGCTTTGACATAAGCCTCTTGTTGGCGGCCGAGTAGGTTGGGGACAACCATCGCGGCGATCACACCCAAGATCGCCAGCACGAGTAAAACTTCCAGTAGGGTGAAACCGGCACGACGAGCGATTCGGTGAATCTGAGAACGTTGGCGGGATGTATTCATCACGGCTTAATCCTTCGATCGGCGGGAGGTCGTATGAGCGACAAACGGCAGAGGTCATTGAAGTCCGCAGCGAGAATCTGTCTCGCCTGGAAAACGTCACGACTGAGCGTATTCAAACAGGAAGCACATGAAAACCCCATGAAACATTGCGCTTTGCAAAGCAAGGTTCAGCAAATCGTCACAGTGGGGCAGTGCGGGTTGTGTCGAATGATCGACGATGAAGCGTCAACCGCGCTGCTCGCCTGAATGGTTAGGCGGGCGACTTCGATCGCAGCCCCGACTCCATCTCTTTGAGCTGTCGTCTGATGATCTCGTCCGACGGGAAGTCGCCCAATGCTTGTTGTTTGCGGAAATCAGACTCGAAGCCGAGCAGCTTGGGTTCAAACTTCATCCGTTCTTCCGGATCGAGCCGATCCACAAACAAGATACCGTCGAGATGATCCGTCTCATGTTGCACTACGCGCGCAGGAAGATCATCCAACTCCATCTCGAAGCCTTCGCCATCCAGGTCATAGGCTTCAATAACAACCTCTTCTGCTCGTTCGACATTGGCGTACATTCCTGGCAAGCTGAGGCAGCCTTCTTCACCGCTGGCGCTACCTTTTCGTTTCCGAATGCGCGGGTTGAGGAACACAATCTCCTCGTCCTTTTCCGCCGGATCAGCAGTCACGTTGACGATGAATAGCCGGTACGGCAAAGCGACTTGATTGGCAGCCAAGCCGATCCCTTTTGCCGCATACATCAGCTCAAACATCTCGCGAACGATGTTGCGCAGATCGTCGTTGATGGCCTGTACTGGTTTGGATTTCCAACGCAAGACAGGATGGCCGTATTGGACGATTTGCATGAGAGAACTCGGCGGGCGGTGTGTCAGCGACGATTACTAAGTAGGCCAACGAAAGTCTTTTGGCAATCTCCGTGTCCGCAGTGCCTCTGTGTTGAAATCTT
>JAYUFI010000996.1:0-1211 GCA_043738805.1 Planctomycetaceae bacterium
AGCAGACTCACGCTCGCTGCGTTGTCGCTCGGATCGGCGTCCTGCGGCTTGTTCTCGGCGGCGAACGGATTCGGAGTGCCGATGTTGGAGATCACTTCACGGCTGGCAGTGACCACTTTCACGGAAAGCGGAGTTTGCTTCCCTTGCATCGCCCAATCTTTCAACGGCAGTGTGTCGCCCGCCTTCAGCGTCTTGGATTTGTTCTGCGAGGCGGATCGGTAATCGACCATCCGCTTCTCAAAATCTTTGTCTTCAGCCAGCGTTTCGGGGATGCCTCGATCCCAGAAGTTGAGCACTTTGATCTGCGCGGCCAGCGCCGCGTGATTGCCGTAATGGTCCAGGTGCCAATGCGAGACTGCCGCGTGATCCAGATGATCGAGCTTCGCGACATCCCGGATCACCTTCAGAATGCGGTCCCGATCGCGACCGCCGTTGTCGGGATATCCAGAGTCAATCAACAACGACTCGTTGCCAGGAGTCACAATCAACGTCGCGGCTCCCCCTTCGACGTCGATGAAGTAGATGTCCAATCGCCCGTCACTCGTACCGGCCTGAACCTCAAACATGCTCGCCAATGCGGCGGCAAACGCAAAACTAAAACACAGACTCCGGATCAAAGTACGTCGCATCGGTCGTTTCCTGGTTGTTGAGGGTTTCGAGTCGTCTTCGTGTGTCATGGCCCACGGCCATTCGACAATTGGCTTTCGTTTCTGAGCCCGCGTTGCTTCACCAGTGCATCACAAAGCCGCCGTCAACGTTGATCGTCTGCCCCGTGACGTGAGCCGCTCGCGTTGAGGACAAGAACGCGATGATGTCCGCGATGTCTTCCGGGCGTTGCCAACTTCCCAACGGCACGACCGCACGAATTTTCGCGGCGGCCCAGTCGTCGTAGCCGAGTCGCTTGTCTGACGGTTGTTGGTCGTGCCACGCTTGCCAGACGGATCGATTCAACGGCGTTTGGACCATGCCGGGACAGACGGTGTTGACTCGAATCCCGTGCGGCGCGAGATCCTTCGCAAGGCACTGCGCGAAGTTGATATTCGCCGCCTTCGACGCGCTGTAAGGAGGATCGGTCTGCGAACCAATTTGTCCGGCGACCGACGCGACAAACACCATCGTCCCGCGCCGTTGAGGAATCATGATCGGGACGACCGCATGAGCCACGTTGACCATGCCGAGCACGTTCACTTCCAACACGCGCGGCCAATCGC
>JAYUFI010000997.1:0-8891 GCA_043738805.1 Planctomycetaceae bacterium
TTCCGCTCCGCCCTTGCGCAACAACGGAGACCAAGTGGTGGCCTGCGTGATGTTCAGAAACCCCTGATCCAACACAATGGCCGTTGGCGGTCGAGGCACTGCCACGAGACGAAAGTCAAGCTGCGGTGGCCGGATCGTCAGCCGATACACGAATCGTGGACTCGCCTCCGAGGCACGCGCCAAGTCCTGAACCATCACGCGATAGATGCCATCTTCGGGAGCGTCAAAGCGACAGGCGGGATCGTGAGTCGCCGTGCTGAACAGCAAGCCCGAAAGAAACGACCAATGCACATGGCTGCTGGTTTCCTCCATGTCATCGACGCCATGCAGATCGATCACCTGCTCGACACCCTTGTCATCTTTCTTGACCTGTTGGACCAAAAGGTATGGGTCCGTGGGCAAACCGAGCCGCTGGGAAAAGACTTCGATCCATAGGACGTCGCCCTTCTTGGCCTCGAACGCGACCCAGTCCTGATCGTCGCGCGGATAAAGCTGCCCGGCCACTTCACACGGAAGTTTGAGCAGCGGCGCTTTGGCCGGATCGTTGTTGGGTTCCTGCTCCACAACGACCGGAGCACCAGCCATGCTGATGAGCAATGGATTCGACAGCCCCTGCGGTGAATCGAGTCGGTACTCGATGCCGTCGATGAACGCCTCGGACGGATCGACCAGCAGATCGTTGCCGAGACGCGAGGGATTCTCCGTCGGCAGCGCGATGTTGACGACCAGTTTTTCGAGCGTCTTGCCGTTGACCATCATGCCGGGAGCGGGTTGCCCACCCGGTAGATTTCGGCCGTACAACGTGTATTGGCTCTGCGATCCTGGCAATCCCGCCGGCGGAAAAATGAAGTCGAGATACGGAGCGGTCGAGATCGACAGACGATAAAAGCACTCGCTCGGCAACGTGTAGTAGTTGTGCAAGAAGTCAGAGACACCGACGATGTATTCGCCATCGCGCGGAGCCAGGAAGTCGATCATCGGATCGCGGCGATTGGTGTTGCGATTGCGTTCCAACTCGCGGCCTTCGGAGTTGAAGAGTACGAGCACGGGATCGCAGTTCGAGTCGATCCGAAACGCCCAGCAGTCGATGATGACGCGCTGACCTTGCTTGGCCGAGAACTTGAAGTAGTCGGTCGCGGTGTCCTTTGTGATGCCGTTGATGATCGTCCCTAACGGGACTTCGCTCGCCTGCTTGAGCGAGTTATTAGGCTCGGCTTCGATGATCTCCGGCTGCGTGCCGACGACAAATGCTCGCGGAGTTGAAATGCCGTACTTGCCCACGACGCGCACTTCGTAAATGCCCGGTTTGACATCGGGCTTGATCGTGACGTTGAACACATTGGGGACCGGTTGCATTCCCGTCTGACCAAGCCCCGGATCGGCAAGCTTCTGTTCGCTGCTGATCCCAGGATTGTCGAAGTGCAATTGCTTGGCATCGTCCAAGTCGAAACCGCTGACGGTCACTTCAACAGTCGTGCCTTGCTTTCCGCCCGCTGGAAACACGGAGTTCAATCGTGCATCAGGCAGCGATGGGGGCGGTGGGCCTTGCGCCTGAGTGGTCGCTGCGCAAACAAGTGCAACAACGAAGACACAGCCAATGGCGATGAACTTGCGACCAAACGAAAAAATGGTCGGCATGGCAACCTTTCGCACTCAAGCAGGGACGGACTCAAGTCGAAAGCAATTCACGAATCGGCTCGCCTGCGGGGAGAATTGGCATCGGTCGGCCAATGTTGTCGGTGAGGTTGAACTCGTAGTCGATTCCCAAAAACCGATACACGGTGGCCCACAGATCGACGGGCTTCAACGGACGATCGATCGGATGATCGGCTTTGGAATCGGTTGCTCCGATGACCTGCCCCATGCGCATTCCGCCACCGGACACCAAGACCGACATCGCCGCACAGTGATGACCACGTCCCGGCCGGCCCGGCAGTCCATATTCGACGTACGGCGTCCGACCAAATTCCCCCGTGACCACCAGCAGGACTTTCTTATCCAACCCGCGCGAGTAAATGTCTTCGACCAGCGCGGCAATCGCCTGGTCGTAGTAAGGAAACTTCCAACGGCAGTCGGTGAAGTGATTCGAGTTGACTGAGTGCGTATCCCACGTCGGTGTCGTATTCGGAGGCGATGCCACTCCCGGCTGTGGATTGCTCATGTCGACTGTCACGAAACTGCTGCCCGCTTCGACGAGACGCCGAGCCAGTAATGCTCGCTGACCCCAAGCGTGGCGGCCGTAGCGGTCGCGCGTGCCGTTGTCTTCCTTCGACAGATCGAACGCATTGCGCGACGCGTCGCTCGTCAACATGGCGATTGCCAATTTGTTGAAGGCGTCCATGCCGAGCATGTCACCGGTGCTGTCGACGTCGCGTCGCATGTCGTCGAACCCGCGCAGCAAGGCGATGCGATTATTGAGCTGCTTCTCCGCCGCACTCGTCAGCGCTAAGTTCTGCACCTTGAATTCTGGAGTCAGAAAGTTGGCCCCGATGTTGAACGGAGCATGTGCCACTCCGAGATAGGCCGCTCCGTGGTTATGAACCTGCGAGCCTTCGTCCGAGAAGAGCATGTTGTTCGGCACACCGACCGAACGCTTCTCGCGCATCTTCGAGACGACCGCTCCCACCGACGGGTAGAAGTTCATCGCATCGCCGTCCGCTCGAACCGGCGGACGAGCCGTCAGCATTTGCTGAGTCCCTCCGCCATGCTGAATGAACTGATGAGAGATCGAGCGAATCACACTGAAACGATCCGCCACTTGAGCGTGCCGAGGCAACAGCTCGCAAACATCCAAGCCGGGGAGGACCGTTTTGATCGGCTTGAATTCGCCACGAAATTCGAGCGGAGCCTCCGGCTTCATGTCATACGTTTCCGTCTGCGGAGCACCACCTCCCAACCAGCACAAAATCACCGCCGTATCTGGTGTCTGTCCGGCGGTTGGATTGGCTGCGGCTCGCAATCGCAAGAGGTCCGCCAGACCAATGCCAGCGGCTCCGATTGATCCAATCTCCAAGAAGCCACGTCGTGAAAGAGGGCCGGAACAACGTACGTTCGGATGATTCATGACGGTCAACTTCCGACGGTTTTGCTTCGCGAGACGCAACAGCGACTTAGCCGTTGCGATTATCAGCCACCGAGTTCTTATCGACCGCTTCGATCGCTAGGCATCGGTCGATTCAGATGCGTTGAAGTCGGGCATACTAATTAGCTCGGCAAGGTAAACATAGCTCCCAATCCCCCGGACGATTTCCATCGTTGACCGCAACTTGCGAGCGAACTTTGGCTCCCGTACAACCTCCGCCCGTCCTGCGCGCGAAATCTTGTGAATCGCCTGCGACATTGCTTTCTCGGCAACGACACTGAAACGAAAGTCTGCGAGAGGCAGTACGTTGAGTTTGGTCTTCTGAGCCGTGCGTTTCGTCGCGGCGACCGCTCGTCACAAACAATTTGTCAGTAAATGGAATGAACATGAAAGCTCTGCTTCGAGTTGGAACGGTCTTACTCGCGTTGTCCACGGTGTTGATGCCGCGATTGTGGTTGCGAGCTGCTGAAGATGAAGCGGTTCCGACGGATCGGCTGCTGCCAGGGGATGTTTCGGTTTATTTGTCGATCCCCAGCGTGGACGATCTCAAGGCGCGGTTTGGCAAATCTTCGATGGGAGAAATGACCGACGACTCTGCGTTCGAGCCATTCAAAGCGGAACTCTCGAAAGCGTTTGAGCATGTCTCTGGCGAGATCGAACAAAACCTCGGTGTCACGCTGAAGGATCTGTTGCAAGTTCCCAGCGGTGAGTTGGCCTTTGCGGTGATCACTCCTCCGGGAAAGAAGATTTCGGGAATCATGTTTCTCGATTTCGGCGATAGCGAAAAGACAATCGACGCGCTCATGGAAAAGGGCGAGAAGGCACTCTCCGAACAAGGGGCGAGCAGCGACGACGAAGAGATCGACGGCACCAAGGTCACCGTCTGGACGATGAAGAAGGATGACGACGAAGAGAAGCCGAATCAGTTGGTCTACTTCATCAAGGACACGATGCTCGTCGTGGCTAGTGACCTCGATACCGCGAAGGGCGCGCTGACTCGCTGGGACGGCAAGCATTCCGACACGTTCGCCGACAACGACAACTACAACTTGATCCTGAAGAAGTGCCAATCGGAAGATGATGATGGCCTGCTGGTATGGTACGTCAACCCGATGGGGTTGGTGCAAGCTGCGCTAACGCAAGTCGCCGCAGCAAATCCTCAAGTCGCATTGTTCATGGGCTTCACCGAACCGCTGGGGATCAATGGCGTGAAAGCGATCGGCGGTTCGCTGGATATGGCGACTGAGAATTTTGATAGCACCAGCAAAACATTCATGCTGATCGAACAGCCGACCAAAGGACTGCTGAATGTATTCCAGTTTCCGGCCATCGAACAAAAGCCGCCGCGCTGGGTCACGACGAACGCCACCGCTTGGTTTTCGCTCAACTGGGATATCGCCGGGGCTTATACCGCGATCGAAACGATGGTTGATATGTTCCGAGGTCCGGGCATGACGGCCGCCTTCATTGATCAGATTGCTCAGCAAGAACCGAAGGTCCATTTGAAGAAGGACGTGATCGACGTCATCTCCGGTCGCATTCAAGTCGTGATGGAATCGGCCAAGAAGAAGAGCGAAAAAGAAGGACAAGACCGAGTCGTTGTCGCATTGGGTTTGAAGGACTCCAAGAAGTTCAAAGCAACGATGGCCAAGATCGCGAAGGCTCCCGGCTTCCCGGCGAAGGCACGCGAATTCCAAGGTTCGACGATTTACGAATTTGAGATTCCCGACTTCAGCGGCAGCGGCGAACCAAAATCAGGCGGCGTTGCGATTGGCCCAGATCAACTCCTCTTCAGCAACGATGTCACCGCCGTCGAAGCGATGCTGCGAGGCGACACCGACGGCGATGCACTGGTTGAATCGAGCGACTACAAACAAATCGCCGAACATCTTCCGGCGAAGACGTCGATCGTCAGTTACTCGAAGCAAGATTCGCAGATCGAAACGTTGTGGGATGCCGCTCGCGGCGGTCAATTCGGTGCGGCGTTTCCGGACCTCGACTTCTCCAAGCTCCCTGACTTCGACGCCGTGAAAAAATACTTGCAGCCGAGTGGCTCTTACACGGTGCCCGATAAAAAGGGCGTGCTGTTCGTCAGCTTCAGCACGAAGAACAAGAAGAAGTAAGGTTGTTTGAGAGGAAGTCGCCGAACTCGTGAGACTTCGGATTGAAGTCTCACGGAGTTGTCGGTTTAGGAACGGGGACGCAATAACTTGTCGATGTCATGTTAGCACGACGCGCAAGCGAGTAGTTTCGGACTTCACCACTCGCTTGCGCATCGTGCTAGTTTCCCCGTGTGCCAGGGCATTTATTGCGTTCCCATTCCCTAGTTGTTTTACGCCAACGGCATGGCAGTTAAACGACTGAGTCGGCGGTCCCTCACGCTTCGGCTACAGACGGTTCCGATGGGATTCCTGCCGGTCTTACGAAGCTGCGGTCATCGGCGGGATAGCGTCGATGACTACACGCTCGGACGTCGGGACCGTTCCCAAGCCGCTAATGCGCCCAGTAACACTCCGACAACCGTCGAGGTCACGATCCCCGTCGTCAGCTTGTGCGATGAGACGATGACTGCGGCGAGCACTCCCGAAAGCAGCGTCAGGTTGACCCACGTGACGATTCCCAAACCGCCCGGCAAGAACTGACGGCGACCGGCTCGTTGACCTCGGAATTCATTCAACGTCACTGCGAGCACCACGAGCACTCCGACGATCAAGCCTTGAAACTCATCGGGTTGCGTCTTCACGGTTTTCGCGACCGAGTCGATGACCACTCGCAAGAACAACGCACCGAGTGCGATGCCGGGGATCGTGCCGATCCCGCCTTGCAAGCTGCAACCGCCGACAACCGAGGCGGCAATCGCGTTCAACTCATAGCCGATGCCGATCGAGGCTGGGTTCGCGACTCCGACAAAGCTCGTGTAGAGAATGCCGGTGATCGCGGCAGTCATCGCCCCGTAACAATACGCGAGCCACTTCAACCGCTCAGTGCGAATCCCGCTGAGCCGCGCGGCGGTTTCGTTGCCACCCATTGCATAGAGGTGCCGACCAGTCACGGTCTTGCTCAACAACAGCCAAGTCACACTCGCTAAGACCACAAAGATGACGAGCGGAATCCACCACTCTTTGCCGAGCATCCCAAACGTCTTGTCGTAAATGTAAATCTGAGTGCTCGGCGTTCCCGGCATATCGGGCCGAGTCGTGACCGCTCGCGTCACGTCTTGCATCAGCACGCGTGCCAAACTTCTCAACCCAACGAGCGACGCCAGCGTCGCCACGAACGGCGGCAGTTTGATGACGGTAATCAACCACGTATGCAGACTGCCGATCAAGAACGCGGAGACCATCGTTCCAGCGAACGCGACGAGCAGAATCCAGATTCGCAAATTCTCCGTCAGCGGCGTGCCGCGAGCATCTGCCGGAGACAACCAGAAAATGAGCGCCGCGCAAATCGTCCCGCTGAAGGCGATCACCGATCCGGCGGAGAGGTCAATCCCGCCAGAGATGATGACGACCGACGCTCCCAGTGCGAGGATTCCCAACAACGCCGTCTGACGCAAAATCTCGGTCGCGTTGTACCACGGCTTGTGAAAGTACGCGTGCTTGTCGTCCAGCCACATCGTCAGCAAGACGACCACCACGACTGCCACGAGCAACGACAACTCCGTCCGGTACTGTCGCAGCAACCGTGAAAACCAAGAGACGTCGGATTCGCCGTTGTGAGACATAGAAATCAACAATCAACAAAGGAATGGAATGAGACTAACCCGCAGCGTGTGTCTTGATACTTTCACTGGTTTGCCGTTTTCTTTCTTTGCGCTCTTCGCGCCTTTGCGGTGGAAAAAGAAGGCTTCAATTTCACCGCAAAGGCGCGAAGAGCGCAAAAGAAGACGCATGGTTCAAACTGAAACCAAAGACACCAATGACCGACCGCGTTCCCACGAGAAACGCAGCTTCAAGAGCGTGTGCGAAGGCGAATGCTCCGAAACACTTCGCCGATTACGGAACGCGGTAGACTTTCGCTCTCGCTCACCCTTTAGGTTAGTAACTCAAACTGAGCATTTTCAGGGAAGAGAATTTCACCGCCAAGGCGCGAAGAACGCGAAGAGACACAAAGAAATCAAGAAGATGGCCATTTCAAAGTCTTCTCAACACAACGGTCATTAAGAAATGATTTGGGAGTGTTCCTTCGCGTACTTTGCGGTGAAAACTGCTCACGCTTTGAGTTAGTTAGACTGTGACACGCCAGGATCTACGACCCAGTCAGGTTGTACTTCGTGAGCCAGGCTTTGAAGGCATCCAGCTTCATATACTCGGTCTTCGGGCCGAACATCTCCGGCTTCAGCGGTGAGCCTTCGTTGGGCACGATTACCTTCAGGCCGGTGTCGAGCAGGTCGCCGTTGTCAGTGCCGTGATTCGGGAACATCTCTTTCACGGTCGTCTCGTCGTTTTTGACGAGCGCCTTCAGAATGCGAACTCCTTGAAAGCCCATTTGATACGGATTCTGCACGACCATTGCGTCGAGCATTCCTTCACCCATGCCTCGAATGGCCGGCGGATCCGCATCAAAGCCGACGAGTTTTAGTTTCTCTCTCGCGTTCAACTGCTTGACGATGTCGATGATGGCCGGCGTGTTGTACGACCAGATACCGGCCAACACCGCCATATCGGCATTGCGGTCGAGAGCGTCTTTCACATTCGACCGTGCGACCGCTTCGTCACCGCCGTCTCCGAGATTCTCCGCTTGAGTGAATTTCTCGCCCACACCTTCGCCGAAACCACCGATCCGTTCTTGAGCGTTCGCAGCGTTCTTCAACCCAACGAACGTGGCATATTTACCACCATTCGGTTGCAGGTTTTTCGCCGCAACACCCAGCTCACGACCACCGACAATGTTGTCGGTTCCAAGATATGCAAAGCGGCTGTCGCGACCATTCTCGCGATTCACGTCCGAGTCGATTGTCACGATCTTGATGCCGAGCTTTTGCAACTTTCGCAGCTCGTCGGGAATCGCATTGTTTTGAGCGTCTGTCACCGAGATCGCGACGGCGGCCACATCCGTCGCGCTGGCATACTGACGCAGCTTTTCGATTTGTCCTTCCGCCTTGAAGTCGTTGCGATCGACGACCACTTGGAAGCCATCGGCCACGCAATTCAATTCTTTCTCCGCATCGCGAGCCCCCGCCGCCGCCGCGTCCCAGAACGGAGCGTTGCCGTTCGTCAGAATGATGATCCGCTTGAGGTCTGAAGCAGAAGACTGCGCGGCGTCACCCAACGACGGCTGCGGCGTTCCCGGTGGCGGAGACGGCTCACCGCCACAACCTGCGAGAAATCCAATCAACATCAACGCGACGAACCACCGCAAATCGGGAACACGAACGGTCAACATAAAAAGCTCCAACAAGGTAGACGCGAGATGGCAAGGGAAGATCAAGATTGTCACGCGACACTCAAGGTCGCGGAATGAGGTTCGGCACGATACTGCTCACGTCAAGCGAATTCAAACTCGTGGAGCCGGTACGGCGAGGTGGCCAAGTGAAGTCTATTGCCCTGATAACTGGCCCCTGATGAATCGAACCCAGCGAATACTTTTGAGTTTGGCCTTTGGCTCATCGCATCTATCAATCGAACAGATTCGCAGCACGGCCATATTGAGAGACCACGACCGCTTGTTAAAATTGCGGCACGCCGCTCCGCGTCGTGACCGCCACTCTCAACGCGGAGCGTCGAGTGCTTTGTCACAGCCAAAGTTTCGGGTGGCTGGGGTCGAGCGAAGTGAGCCCCCAGCCTGTGTTTCGCTGGGGGCTCGCGTT
>JAYUFI010000998.1:0-23466 GCA_043738805.1 Planctomycetaceae bacterium
GTCGCTCGGACGCCGTCCTTTTCGACGACCATTTGCTCGTTCGTGCCCCCCGCATCCGCGAGCACCTCGCTGTTCTCCACTTCGATCTCCGCTCGATTGACCGACGTGCCGACTTTGGCTTTTGTGGCCACCGAGCTTGCTCCACTGGCAACGGCGAACCCCATTGCTCCGCAAGCACCAACCACGGCGGCCGAAATCACGGACCAGTTTCCGATGATCAACGGAATGACGACGACAACGCTGCTCATGGGAATTCCTTTTGATCGTGGGGCAGGTTTTCAACCTGCCGGTAGGGCGACTTGTCACGGGCAGGTTGGAAACCTATCCCACATCACAACTCAATCTTTCTCCGACCTTCATCCACATTCTTCGCCGTATTGATCGATGCCAATCGGGCTCGGCCGACGGCCCAGTTGCGTAAGCGGCTCAGGTCTTCGTGCATGGTCTTCGACAGCGGCACGGTTTCCATGACGCTTCGTTTGAGAATTTCCGTGTCGAGGTCCATCCGCTGGCTGAAGGCGTCGAACAGCGCGGCCACAACCACCTCTTCCACTTCCGCGCCGCTCAAGCCGTCGCTCAGGCGAGCCAGTTCGGCAAGGTCAAACTTGTCGGGATTGCGACCTCGGCGTTTGATGTGAATGCGAAACATGTCCACTCGCTCTTCTTCGGTGGGCAGATCGACGAAGAAGATTTCGTCGAGACGTCCTTTCCGCAGCAGTTCCGGCGGCAGTTGGCTGATATCGTTGGCCGTCGCGAACACAAACACCGGCGAAGTCTTTTCCGACATCCAGGTGAGCAGCGTGCCGAACACGCGCGACGACGTGCCGCCGTCGTTCGAGGCCGAGCCGGTCGCTCCCGCGAACGCCTTGTCGATTTCGTCAATCCACAAGATCGCCGGAGCGACGCTTTCCGCCGTTTGAATCGCGCGGCGGATGTTCTCTTCGCTGGAGCCGATCAAGCTGCTGAAGAGCCGGCCGATATCGAATCGCAGCAGCGGCATCTTCCACAACGCCGACACCGCCTTCGCACACAGGCTCTTGCCGCAACCTTGCACGCCCAACAACAGCACTCCACGCGGAGCCGACAAGCCGAACTTCGCCGCTTTGTCGGTGAACACGACGCTCCGCTTCTGAAACCACTGCTTGAGGTTCTTCAGCCCCGCAACATGCCCGAAGCCTTCTTGCGTTTCGTAATACTCCAACAAGCCGCTCTTCTTGATGATCTGCTGCTTCTCGCTGAAGACGATGCTGATGTCGTCGGAGTCGATCTTGCCGTCGAGCACCAGCGTTTTGGCGAAGACGTTCTCTGCTTCTTTCAACGTCAGTCCGCGTGCCGCGTTGAGCAACTTCTCTCGCGAATCCGGGTCCAAGTTGATCTTCACCTGAGGATTGTCTTTGACGTCCTCGACGATCCGGTCGAGCAACTGGCTGAAGTCGTCGGTCGACGGCAGGCCGAAGTCGAGCACGGTGATGTCTTTGGTCAGCTCGGACGCGATCCGCAGCAGCGGCGAGACAATCACGATCGACTTGTACGTGTCGCGCAAGTGCAGCGCGACATCCCGCAGCCGCCGCATGACCGACATGTTGCAACGTTGGTCGTCGGTGAAATGATGAAAGTCCTTGAAGAGATAAATCGCTGGCTCGATCTGTTCGACCACCGCATCCAATGCGGCGATCGGATCGGTCGTCTGGTTCGACTTTCCACGTTGCGGCTCGGTCCCCGAGCGCACGATCCCTTGCGTCAGCGTCCAAACAAAGAGTTTTTTATTGCGTGTCTCCGCGATCTGCCGCAAGCAACGTTCAACTCGCTCTTCTTCCCAACTGACGACGTAGATGATCGGGTAACGCGCCCGAATCAAGACTTCGAGTTCTTCTTGAACGGTGTGAGTCCGCTGCTGTGTAGGCTCCGCACGAATCGAAGCCGGACGCGTTTTAGCGACCGACTTCTCACGGGACGGAGTGCTTCCGCTCGCTGTGCTTCCAGCCGTTGAACTTCCGGGAGCCGAGGGATCATTCGCCATCACGATTACTTTCAGTGAGGTTTACGCCGTTCTTCAAGAACTCCAGCCGAGCTTGCAAATTGTCATCACCCCAGCCGAGTTCGCTCAGCATCTCTAGAACTTGTCCGGAAGCGCCGAAGACAAACACTCGCCCATCAGACGCAATGTGAATGTCGGTCATCGCCGTTTCGTCTTCAGCCGAAATGGCCTCGCGACGTAGCACAGGCGGCTCGCCTGTGACTTCCCCCGGAAACTCATGCAGGCGAGCCGCCCGCACTACGGACAACGCAGTCATCTTTGTTCTCTCATTCGTAGCTCAATGAATCACTCGCAGCCCCAACTCCGCCGCCCATTCTCTCGCCCGCTCGCCGATGCCCGGCTCCAGCAACCGACTCAAGTCCTCATGCTGCCGAGCTTGCCACATCGGCAAATATCCGTCGCGGATGCTGAACTTTACTGTCGGCATCCGCTCCCGCAACCAGCGAGTGATCGGCACGAAGCAGCAGTCCCAATGCCCCGGCAACAACAGATGCCGCACAATCACGTCCGCCTGCTTCGCCGCCAACTGGAGATTGCGAGTCACGACCTCCCAGTAACGCTCGACCCCCGCGATCCGCTGGGCGCACTCGTCGTTGCCAAACTTGAAGTCAGGCACGTAGACCGACACGACTCCGTCCAGCAACTCGAACACCTCCGGAGTGCCGTAGAAATCCGACTTCCACACCACGGGCGGCAACTCGTTGACCGAACTCATCACCTCCAGAATGACCGGCAGATGAATCGTCGGCTCCCCTCCGACCCACTGAATGTTTCTCGCCCCTTGCGTCTGGCCCCAAGCGACCGCCCGTTGGAAAAACTCCGCCGTCAACAAAGTCCCGCGCCGCGGATCAAACGCATTCGCCTCCGCGATGCAAAACGCACAACGCAGATCGCATCCCGACAGATAAAACAAGTGCGACGGAATCAACTCCGCTTCCTCGCCACACTCCACACGATGCCGAAAGATGCGAGCGTCGATCCCCGCTTTGCACGGCCCCCGCTCACCCATAGCACGGTTCGCTAAGCAGCGATGCTCGCACAAAGAACATCGCTCGTGGTGCCGCATTGCACGCCCGTGACATTCCGCAGAAATGGTGATCGGAGACATTGGACTTGCTCAACTCGAACGAGTGGCTGATTTGAGACGTGCCGAATCGTATCAGCGCTCAGACTTCGGTACTCGCCACGCACGCCTCGCGCGGTGTTATCTGCTCGACTCCGCGATGTTCGCTTGATTCAAGCGCTGCGGTTGTGGAGCCGTGTTGGAGATGAAACGGCTGCATGAGATGGTGAGTTCAAAGTTTTTGGACGACTAGTTGTTCACCTCTGCTGCGCTCCGCAGCCCGCTCATCTGGGCCAACATGCCGACGAACCGGTTTGTTGTCCTCGCGGTAATTGGCCCACCATACACCGTGGTGGAGATAAATCGAAACACGCCCAATGCGCTGGCGTATGCACCGCCGCCGCTGTCGCCGAACAACCATGACACAGCTCCTATACACCACAGGAGGTCTTTGACGACAAACGAAACGCCGCAACAAACTGCGAACCAGTCAGTTGCGGCGTTCTGCGGATTGAGAAAGCGGAGAGGCAGGGATTCGAACCCTGGGTACCCTTACGGGCACGCCGGTTTTCAAGACCGGTGCATTCAACCGCTCTGCCACCTCTCCGAGCGGGCGGGAGTCTAGGTGTTGTTCGCGGGTGCAACAAGGATTTCCGCGATTTCGTGTGTTGCTTTGCATTTGTGGCGGATCAGTGGCAGGTCTTCCATTTTGCTCTAACAATGAACATAAATTCAAAATTGCGAGTTGATTCGCGATGATTTCCGGTCAGAAAACCGGTAAGACATTTTGACCGCTCCCCGAAGTGGTGTGGTCGAACTTCGGCACGTTCGGGCGCGAAGGCTTGTCGTGGGAGTCAGTGCGACCATCGGTTCTGGTGGCTCGCGAGACTGTTTGCTGTGGTTGGGTTTTCGATATCGAGTCGCGGAAGTTTCTCAACACCATCCGCGAGGTCGAACCGATCGACGTGACTGTAGCGCCCCGAGGTCAGTTCGACGGCCGAATGTCTCGCAAGGCGTTGCATGGTCTTCGCGGAAACACCAGCCTGACCAAGTCGCGTCAGAAAGCTGTGACGTCCTGAGCCTCTTTCAGCCATTGCGTGCGAGCTTCTGTCAGATCGTGCTGAATGAACTTGCTCCCTCGCTTCTGAGCGGCCCTGACCCGGCCAAAGAAGTTCGTCGGGAGCCAGCGTTGCCAACCACGTCTGGAGAATGTCGGCGAGGTCGCTCGATATCGGCAGTTCGTCTCCGCGTCGCACCTTTTCGTTCTTGGCTTCGATTCGGACAACTGGCGAGTCCGACGTAAAAGTTGAATGATCGTCGCGTCAGGGAGTTCAATTCTGCTGCGCGAAGTCCTGTCGATACGGCGGTCACGTAGAGCGTGAATCGTTGCCAACCACTGAGGCCAAGAAGTTGCTTGCCTTTACCGTCACCCCGCCGCCGTCCGCCGCTTGGTGGCATTCACCACTTGAAACGACACTCGCTTACCGAGCGCGTCGGCGGAGCGGTTCAAGGTGCCGATGGTGGGGTTCTGGTGTTGGCCGAGAAACTCTTCAACCGTTTGCTTGCGTTGGTCGATCATCGACCTATCATGTTCGCCAGCCCGGTGCCGCCTTGATGGGCTTTGTCTCGGCACATTTCGCAATGACCAATGAAGAATGGTATGAGGACGTCGCTGAAACGTCTGGCTATGTGGGGCACGTTTCCAACGTGCCTGAAAACGAAAAGGAGCACGATGAAATCGTGCTCCACGACGAGTCCACAACAACTGCAGCGAATGAACGCGGCGGCAGGGCTCGAACTCGTGGCAACGCCAAGCTGCGGCGACAGATCGTGTTTGAATCTGCTCGGCTGATGTATCGCCGCGAAGAGAAAGAGTATTACCGCGCCAAACTAAAAGCCGCTCGAACCATTTGCCAAGGGTGGGTCAAACCGTCGGACTTGCCCAGCAACGCCGAGATCCGCGACGAAATTCAGCGGATGGCTTACCTCTTCGAAGGGGAGTCGCGACACGACCACCTGCGCGACATGCGGATCGAAGCGTTGCGGGTAATGCGGTTGCTGAGCGCGTTCAAGCCGAAGTTGATCGGCAGCACGCTGACCGGTCATGTGCGACACGGCTCGGACATCGACATTCACGTCTTCACCAGCAGCGCCGAGTCGATCGTGATGGCGTTGGACCAAGAAGGGATCACGTTCGACGTCGAACACAAGCGAGTCCGCAAGCATGGTGAAGAGCGCGTCTTTACTCACATCCACATTCAGGATCGCTATCCGATCGAGTTGACGGTGTATTCCGTCGAGAAGCTGGCCTACGTCTTCAAAAGCTCGATCACCGGCAAAGCGATCGAACGCGCGTCAATCGCGGAGTTCGAGCAAATTCTGCGTGAGCAATATCCCGACATTGAACTCGATGCCGAAGTGCTCGACGCCGAGAGCAAGGTCGATCGCTTTCAGGTCTACCGCTCGCTGTTGCTGCCGCTGGAGGGAGTCGGGCAGTCGAAGAAGCATCACCCGGAAGGGGACGTGCTGTATCACAGCCTGCAAGTCTTCGAGCTGGCTCGCGACGAACTCCCCTACGACGAGGAGTTCATGCTCGCTGCGCTGCTGCACGATCTCGGTAAAGGAATCGATCCCGACGATCACGTGAATGCGGCCCTCGAAGCGCTCGGCGAATTCATCACACCGCGCACCGCGTGGTTCATCGAACATCACATGGAGGCGCATCTCGTCGCCGATGGCACGATCGGATTCCGTGCGAAACACCGCCTGCGCGAGTCGCCCGACTTCGACGAACTGATGCTACTGCAAAAGTGCGACCGCAACGGTCGCCAACGAGGTATGCAGGTTATGGAACTAGACGAGGCTCTCGACTTTTTGCGTGACCTCGCACAGATGAATGGGTGAGATTGCGACCGAACCGACAACCGAATTCGATGGGACTTATAGGTCGTATGAGTCCTATAAGTCCCATTTCTTTTTCTTTGTCCGCATCGCATTTCTGCGTACTCACTACTTCGTTGAAGCCGCAGGCGGCGATGTCAGCCGCACGTAATCGACACCGACCATGAAGCCCGGAGCGGCGTCTGGGTGTTTGCCGATGACCTCGAACGCGATCGAATGGCTTCCTTTGGCGAGTGCTCGTGGTTCAAACGTGATAACTCCCGTGGTCACGACATCGGGCACGTTGAAGCAGTCAATCTGTCCGCCAAGTCGTTCGCCGTCGATCCAGACTTGGACGATGCCGTAATCGCGGGCCTTCGTCAGCACGCATTCGATCGCGAACGTTCCTTCCGTCACGACGGGGAATTCCAATTCCAACCGAGCACCCGGCTTCGCGCCGGTCCACCAAAGTTGATCGTTGCCGCTCCATTTGTCAGCGGCGAAGCCACTCATATTTTGACCGGCGGCATTACCGGCGGTCGTCTTCAATATCTTGAGCGACTCACCTTCGAGTGCGTTCGGAACTTTGTGAGTCTTCGCGTCGATCGGGCTCTTCGGCCCACGCAACACGACTTGAGTCGGGCTGCCGAGGTACGCGATCAAGTCGCGGACTTCGTCGGGGGCAAGCGTGTTGAGTTGTCCTTCCGGCATGATCGACAGTTCGGAGAGTTTGCGTTCTTCGATGTCGGTTTTTGCGATGACAATCGTGTCGTTGATCGTCCGCAGCGTCACAGCGGAGTCGGTCTCTTTCATAACGAGACCGCTGACCACGCGGCCGTCGGTCGTTTGAATGACCGTCGAACGATAGTCCTTGCCGACGATCGCCGATGGATCGAGCAGGTTTTCCAGGATGTAATCGAGGTTCGCACGATTCGAGCCAGTGATGTCCGGGCCAATCTTCTGTCCCTCGCCGAACAGCGTGTGACACGACTGACACGTCTTGGCGTACAACCGCCGACCGTTGCTGAGATCGGCGTTCTTCAGCCGAGCGGGCGTGAGCACCGTTTTGTGCTTCGCGATCAGTTCGAGCTTGTCCTTCGCGGTCGAGCGGAACTCGCCCCAGACCGATTTGATTCGTGCTTGCAGTTTTCCGCCATCGTCGTTGAACCGCAACAGCGCTTGCACGTTGTAGGCATGAAGATCGGTGCGCGGCACGGCGTTCTTCTCAATCGCGTCGAGCAGTGTCGCCGCATAACCCGGTCGCGAGCAGAGCGTGTTGATCGCGTCCCGCTTCTCGGCCTCGGTCAGCTTGCCGTATTGAGCCAGCACGACGGCCGGCGTCTTCGCATCGTCAAAGCCGGAGAGTGCTCGCAGCGCCGCCCCGCGCAATGCGGTGTCGGCCACCGCTGCCTGAAACGCCGGAGCCGCCTCCTTGTCTCGGCCGCGCACCAGAATGTCGAGCGCTTGCTGACGCTTGGCTTCCGGAGCCTTCGCATCCGACAGCAACGCTCGCAGCCGAGGCAGAATGCGTTGATCGCCGAAGATCACGGCGATCTGATCCGCCTTGTCGCGCATCGCGGCGTCGTCGCTCTTCGACAACACCTCGTAAGCCGCCGTCCAAGCCTCCGGCTGCGGAATGTTCACTCGCCCTTCAAACGCGGCGAACATTTCGTCGAGCACCAGTTGCCGCGGCAGCGTCTCCTTCGTCAGAGCTTCGAGGACCGCGTTGAGCGTGCCGTTCTCCGCCGCCGCTCGCCGCACGATGAACCGCGAAACCTTTTCGATCTTCGACGCACTCGCCAACCCCAACGCCCGCGCCGGGGCTGCCGCCACGAGCGGCTCAATCCCGTACCAATACATCAGCGGCAAGTTGTGATCGTCGGCGTCTTCGGAGTGAGTGAGCAGAGGTTCGGCGATTTTCCAGCGTTGGTTAAGTGGCATCCGCTGCAAACCAGAAGCGAGTGCCAAACGGACGCTCATTGATTTGTCATCGCGCGCCAAAGCCGCAAGCCGCAGCAAGACCTTTGGCGAAGTTTCTTGATCTTCGAGCGTCAACTGGATCGTCCAACTCCGAAGATTGTCGTCGTCATCGCGCATGAGCTTCAGCGTGAGATCCTCACTCAATCCGTACGTTGCGTGCATTGCCAAGATTCCACGCAGTCGGGGGGTCGGATCGGTTGTGGAGATAATAAAGTCGGAAAGAAATCGTCGTGTCTGTTCCTCGACGGGTGAGGGACCGGGAGTTGTTCTCGCGAAAATAGCGGCGTACGCTCGCTGCTGTAGTTTGAGTCGCGCCATTCGAACATGCCACTCATTCGGGTGTGCGAGAATCTCAATCATGTCGAGGTCACTCAACTGGTCGAATTCACTCATCTTCGCCAGCTCGTCGCCATTGCCTCGTGGAACTTTCCGTCCTGATGTCAACTTAAATGTGTCCTTCGCTCTCAACTCCTTCCCCACATACCGCACGTTGTAAATCCGCCCGTTCGTGCGGTCCCAAATTTCCGAGTTCGTGCGGTGGCAGGCGTTTTTGTCGTACCAGTCGATGATGTACACGCTGCCGTCGGGGCCGGTCTTCAGGTTGATGCCTCGGAACCAGCGGTCGTTGGCGATCAGCAAATCCTTGCCGTGCTTGCCGACGTAGCCGGAGCCTTTGCGAACCAGCAGATCCTGATTCACGCGGTTGCCGTGGATGTTGCTCATGAAGAGCGTGTTGCGGTACTGCGGCGGGAAATTGTCGCCGAGATAAATCATCGCACCCGCGTGAGCGTGCCCGCCGCCGGCCGCGAGCGTGTCGGTCGGAGCATGCGGCTCGTGGCCCCACCAGGCGTGGTCTCGCAAGTTGCCGACGTAATGCTGATGGTCGGCGATCGTCTTGATGTCTTCAAAGAAGTATGGATCGAAGTGCTGACCTCCCTGCCGCTGATATTTTCCTCCTTGAATGATGTGGTACAGGTGCGGAATCACGCAGGCGGTGATGAAGGCGTGACCGTGCTCGTTGAAATCGACACCCCACGGATTGCTGCTGCCGTGAGCGAACACCTCGAAGACATGTTTTGTGGGGTGATACCGCCACACACCCGCGTTCAAGCCTTGCCGTTGCTCGGCCGGAGTGCCGGGCTTGCCGACCTTCGAATGCGTGAAGACTCCGTGACAACCATAAAGCCAACCATCCGGCCCCCAGATGAAGGCGTTGAGCGTCTCATGCGTGTCCTGCCAGCCGAAGCCATCGAGCAGCACGGTCGCGCCCCAGGGGACGTCCTTCGGGAATTGAAGTTGAGGAGGGGCATTCTTGCTCGCCCCGTCTGGACTCGCTTCCGGTCGGGCAGGAGTGCCCAACCTCCGATCCGTTTCATCCGGCACGTCATCGCCATCGCGATCCGGGATGAACATCAAATACGGAGCCGCTCCGACCCATACGCCGCCGAAACCGACTTCCAGTCCGCTGACGAGATTCAGACCTTCGATGAACACCTTCCGAGTCTCGTGATAACCGTCGCCGTCCTTATCTTCGAGGATGACGATTTTGTCCTGCCCTTTGCCGTCGGGAGCGCGATTCGGATACGTGTAAGCCTCGGCGACCCAAATCCGTCCGCGCGCATCAAACGTGAACGCGACCGGCTGATGCACCAGCGGCTCGCCCGCGACGAGCGACGCTTTGAAGCCCGGCGGCACAGTCATTTGCTTCGCGGCTTCCTGCGGCGAGAGTCCGTCTGCCATCGCGACCGGCTTCTTCTTCAATGGCTGCGCTTCGAGCCACTCCTCCTTCGAGACTTTCTTCGCTCGATGTCGCAAGACATGCGAGCCGACCATGCCGCCCGCGATGATGTCCGGCAGTTTGTCGCCATCCACATCGGCGATGTTGAGCTGCCGGCCGATGCCCGCCTCACCGTCGGCGAGGTACGGAATCCAGTCGATGCCGTCCTTCGTGCGGCTGAGCTTGAACCAATACACGACCGCCCCCGCGTCCCACATCGGCGACTGTCGGTGATGCGACCAATACGTCTTGCCGGTGACGATGTCCTTCAGGCCGTCACCATCCATGTCGTGCTGTTCGACCGCGTGCGGTTCGGTGAAGAGCACGCCGTAAGCATTGTCCTCCGGCTTGTCCCCCATGATGAGGTGCTTCTTGAACGTGATCTCGTCGCCGTCTTTGACCTGCTCGAACCACGCCAAACCGAACGTATGAGCGGCCAAGCTGGTGATGACATCGTTGTCGCCGTCGCCATCGACGTCGTAGGCGAACATGTCCGCTCCGCCCGGCCCGGCGAATTGGTATTTGTGGAAAGCCCACAGCGGATCGCCGTCGAGCGACTTCGGCTGCTCGTACCAACCACCCTTCCAGATCACGTCGGCTCGACCATCACCGTTGACGTCGCCGACACCCAGGCCGTGCCCGAAGGGATACTCGCCGACGGCCTCCGAGATCGGATGCCACGTCCACGGCTCGGTCGGCTTCTTCACATCAAACGTCGCGTAGCCGAACTTGCCGTTGTGATTGCAAACCAGTTCCGGCTGTTTGTCAGCCACGAGATTCACGAACTGCGGCGACTCATTGCCGATGCCGTCATGCACCTTCTGCGTCTGCCAATGATTCGTTTCTTCGAGCACTTTGCCTTCGCCCGGATTCACGTAGAGCACCGCCGCTGATCCAGGCAGGCCGACACTGACGAGGTCGTTCCAGCCATCGCCCGTGAAGTCATAGACCCAGGTGAAGAAGTTGGTCGAGTAGCCGTCACGGTTCTGCGGCTTCGGCTCAAAGATCTCGCGCCGAACTTTGAACTCCGGACCTTGCCACCAATATGGACCATGAATCGCGTCGAGCTTCCCGTCGTGATTTAAGTCACCGAAGTTCGCCCCTTCCGAGAAATAGATGTCGGTCAATTGCTGCCGCTCGAAGGTATGCAGCACGTGGTCTTGAGCGACGGCAGTTTCCATCGCGATTCCAAAAGCAACGAACGTCAGACAGAGCGCGAACAACTTCACGGTGAGTCTCCCGGAGAGCGATGACGGGTAAAGTGAATCGGAGCATTCTGCGAACGGCGGGGCGGCGTGCCAAGCAAGTGGCCAGATATTGGCTGTCATGAAGCGAGCTAATCCAAGCAACCCGAAGCGTGAGCGAGAGCGGGCGCTTCACGAGTCACCGAAGTGACTCCGAATTCATCGCGATATGGAGCGTCCGCCCTCGCTCGCGCTTCGGGTTACTTGGATTAGTGTCAGCCGCTCGTGCTTGACATTCCGGCGTATCAGATTGACAGTGGCCGAGCGGTCGCGAATTGGCGACGCATCTCACTTCTGCGGGCACAACTCATGAGCAGCGACAAGCAGCGAATCCTCATTCTCGGCGGAGGCTTCGCGGGCGTTTACACGGCGATGTACCTCGAACAAGGGATGTTTGGATTTGAACGCCAGAAGTATGAGATATCGCTCGTCAGTCTTGAGAACTACATGGTCTTTCAACCGTTTCTGCCGGAAGTCATTTCCGGCACGATCGAGATGATGCACGTCATCACGCCGATTCGACGGCTGGCCAAGCGGACGAATTTGCACACGCGAGAGATTCAAAAGATTGACCTCGAACGGAAGATCGTGATGCTTGGTCCGGAGTTTCAGCCGAAGACGAAAGAGCTGCCGTTCGATCATTTGGTGATCGCGCTTGGTTCGCGATTGAACTACGAACTCGTCCCCGGCATGAGGGAACACGCGATTCCGTTTAAGTATCTCGGCGATGCGCTGCGACTGCGGAACATCATCGTGCAAGTGCTCGAAGAGGCGGACAACGAAAGTGATCCGATCGAACGACAACGACTGCTGACGTTCATTGTTGGCGGCGGCGGTTTTTCAGGTGTTGAATGCGTCGCCGAGTTGCACGACTTCTTGCGGAGTGCGCTTCCGGCGTACCGCGCGCTGAAGATGAGCGAAGTGCGCGTCATCTTGCTGCAAAGTGCGGATCGCATCTTGCCGGAACTTGGCGAAAGTCTTGCGGCGTATGCGCAAGCGATTCTGACGAAGCGCGGGATCGACATTCGATTAAACACTCGGTTGAAAGCGGTGACGGCAAACGGAGCGGTGATTCAGTCCAAAGGCTTGTGCGACGAAGAAGTGGTCGCCGCGCGCGTGGTGGTGGCGACGGTCCCTTCCGCGCCGCATCGTTTGGTGGAGCAACTGCCGTTTGAAAAGGACAAGAACGGCCGCGTGATTGTGCTGCCAGAAATCAATGTGCCGGGACAATCGCATGTCTGGATGCTCGGCGATTGTGCGGCAGTCCCGCAACCGGACGGCATCATGTCTCCGCCGACGGCTCAACACGCTTTGCGACAGGCGAAGACGTGCGCGGACAACATTCTCGCGACGCTGCGCGGCACGCCGCTGAAACGCTTTAGCTTCACGGGACTTGGCAAGCTCGCTTCGTTGGGACATTACTCAGCGGTGGCCGAGGTCATGGGGATCAAGCTGCGCGGTTTCATCGCGTGGCTGTTTTGGCGAGCGATCTACTTGATCAAGTTTCCTGGCTTCGACCGTAAGCTGCGAATCTTTGCGGATTGGTTTTTGGACGAGTTCTTGCCGCGTGACATCACCGAGGTCCGCATCTTCCGACCGGAGTCGGTGACTCGCGAACACTTTCACACGGGGGAGCCGGTCTTCGATCAAGGAGATGTCGGCGACAAAGTGTATGTGGTCGTGAAAGGTGAGGCTGACGTGATCCTTAACGAGACGACCGTGGCCACGCTCAAGCCAGGAGAAGTCTTTGGCGAGATGGCGCTGATCTCCGATCATTCCCGCAGCGCGACTCTACGAGCCAAGACGCCGTTGGACCTCATCAGCATTTCTCGCAAGGCTTTCGAGGAGTTGGTGACGCATCTTCCCGGCGTGAAGACGTCGATGGATGAAGTCCTGCAAAAACATCTCCGTGCAAGCCAGGCGGTCGAAGCGAATGAGCCAAAAGAGGCGGTTGAAGCAGTGTTGGCGTCGAATAAAAGTCGGTCATGACCTTCTGTCTGATCCGTGTTCAATCCGTGCCAAACCACAGAAGCTTTTCAGCCACGAATGAAACACGGATTAGGGGCATCGCACCTCAATCGAAAAGTCACTGCAAATGGGGGGCACCTACGTGAGCGGAAAAGTTTTGAACCCTTTCAACAGGAGTTTGCATCCGATGCGAATGCTGCTGGTTTGCTGGTTGGTGTTGAGTGGCCTGGTCTCGCTGGCGACGGCTCAGGACATGCCGCTGTCGCAGGTGTTGATTGATGGCGAGGGCTGGCAGTTGCTTTCCGAGGGGCACGGTTTCACCGAAGGTCCGGCGTGTGACAAAGAAGGGAACGTCTTCTTCACGGACATCCCCAATAGTCGCATTCACAAGATTGACCTCGCCGGAAAAGTTTCAGTCTTTGCGGAGAACACAGCGAAGACAAACGGCTTGATGTTCGGCCCGGACGGGCGGTTGTACGGCTGTCGGAACGGCGAGAAGAAGATCGTGGCGTATGACCCGAACGGAACGTTGCACACGATCGCGGAAGAGATCGAGAGCAACGATCTCGTCGTCGGCAGTGACGGGAAAATCTTTGTCACCGATCCGCCGAATCAGCGTGTCTGGCTGGTCTTGCTGAGCGGCGAGAAGAAGGTTGTCGCCAGTGGCTTTCGCCCGAACGGCGTGATCTTGTGGGCGGATGAAGGAACGCTCGTCGTCACGGACAGTGACAAACTGCACCAGTGGGCGTTCCGTGTGGAAAAGGACGGGAGCTTGACTTGCCGCGACAAATATTATCACCCACTCGTGCTGCCGACTGGCGGTGATAAACCTGGCTCCGATGGCATGACGATCGACAAGGACGGTCGCTTGTACGTGACGACCGCCGCCGGCCTGCACATGTTCGATCCAACGGGCCGGTTGGGAGGCGTGATGCACAAACCGCAGAACAAGTGGCTGTCGAATGTTCGCTTCGGCGGGCCGGGGTTCGCGTATTTGTACGTCACGAACGGGGACAAGGTTTATCGACGGAAGACGAAGACGAGTGGGGTTGTTTATGGCGTGAAGGGGAAGAGTTGAAATCACCGATTTGAAATTTGAGATCACAGACTGGCTTCGGTTGTTAGTCATTGATCATTGGTCATTTTGCTGGGGGCGAGTCGCGGGTTGGTGCAGTTTTGAGGTTGTCCAAACGGGCAGATTGACGACTCAATTCATGGACTTAGAATCCGCTTTGTGTGTTGTGAAGGGTTTCTCGTAGCCGGCATGTATTGATTCCCCCCCGCGACACATCTTCGCTCCCATCAGTCGCAAGATTGGTGGGAGCTTTTTTGTTGCGTGGGCTGTGCGACACGCTGCTCAATCGCGATGAGGACGATCAATTCAGTGGCCCGGTTTTCGGTAGTGTGTCAGTTTGGTGGTTCGTTGTCTTTTGCTCCGCGAAAGAACGCCCTTTCGCGGAGCGAAAGGCGACTAAACTGACCCACTACCCGGTTTTCCAAACCGAGCGGATTTTTTCACCCGGTTTGAAAAACCGGGCTACGAAACAACGAGCGACGAAAGCACGACATGCTGCGACTTCAATTCGCCTTCTGCTGTTTGCTGCTGACGTCTGTGATTGCCGCCGCGGACGACGGAACTTTGATCGTGCATGGGGGCGGGAATGTCTCGTCAGAGGTGCGTGATCGGTTCTTTGAATTGGCGGGTGGTACGCAAGCGAAGCTGCTCGTGATTCCGACGGCTGATGTTGAGAACGCAGACGATGACGGGCGGTTGAACACGTGGCGGTCTCGGAAACCGTCGTCGGTCGCGTTGCTACATGCCTCGTCGCGCGAGCAGGCGGAAGCGGAGCAATTCGTGGAGCCACTCAAGCGTGCGACCGGCGTCTGGATCAGCGGTGGCAAGCAGTCGGTCTTGGCGGCGACGTATTTGAAGACTCCGGTCGAACGAGAATTGTCCGCATTGCTGAAGCGCGGCGGCGTGATTGCTGGCACCTCCGCCGGTGCGGCGATCATGAGTCGAGTCATGATTGTACGTGGCGAAGTCCGCGAGGGATTCGATCTGCTGCCGCACGGCATTGTCGATCAACACTTCGAGGCGCGCGATCGACAACAACGGCTGCTCAAAGTACTGGCCGCGTATCCGCAACGTTTTGGAATCGGAGTTGATGAAAACACTGCCGCGATTGTGTGTGGTGATCGGCTCTCAGTCATTGGCGAATCGACGGTGTCGATCTTCGCTACGAAACGTGACGAGCCGCCCCAACGAATCGAACGACTCAAAGCGGGAGAGATGTTCGATCTCAAGCCACTTCGCGAATTGGCGAGCAAAGAGCAAAGATGAATTCAGAACGAACCCTCGTTAGAGTGTTCCGGCTCGTGTTTCCGATTTTTTTCAGAGTAATTCCGGAGTGTCGTCGATGCCGGTCAAGGTTCGCTGTCAAAGTTGTGACAAAGTGTTTGCTGCTCCCGATGCGGCTCGTGGCAAGTCTGTGAAATGTCCCGGTTGCGAAGAACGCGTGAAGGTGCCGGGGGGCACCGGTGCTCCAGCCAAGGGGAAAGCGCCGGCCAAGAAGAAAGCCGCTCCCGCAGAACACGATCACGAAGAGTTCTTGAAGAACATGGACCTCGACGAGGTCGAGGACACGAATGTCAAAGTCTGCCCAAAGTGCGGTCACGAGGCCGGCGACGAGGCGATGGAGTGCGAGAACTGCGGCCTGAACTTTGAATCGGGACTCACGAAGGAAAAGCAGAAGGGAGTCGATCCGAAAATCTTCTTCCGCGTGGTTTTGAAAGACTCGCTGGCCTTCCTGAAAACTAACCGCTCGTTCGCGATTCGCACGAGTACCTACACGCTGGTTTACTCGCTGGCATTTCTGTTTTTCAGTTTCATGGTCGGTTGGTGCATCTCGTTTCCACCACGCGCGTTTTGGACCGGGCTGACGTTTGTGGCGTTCATGGTTCCGTTCGGCTGGATTTGGTTTCTCGATGGGGAAATCATCAAAACGACGCTCGAAAAACGGGACAAAATGACGCGGACGAACTTCGACATGTTCACGTGCGTGGCGCTAGGGATCAAATTTTTCTTGTGGTGCGTGGCCATGGGAAGTCAATTGATCTTGCCACTGGTCGCAGGATTTCTGATCCGATCCGGACAGCTCATTCCTGGCGCGATTGTGGGCGTTCTGGGCGGAATGTTGTTGCTGCTGGTGTTGCCCCAGGTGATGGTCCACATGGTCATGCCGGTACAAATTCGCGGCTGGTTGGCTCACGTTCAATTTCAAGCGTTGGCCAAGACTTTCTTGGGTTGCGCGTATTGGGCGGTCATCACTGTCGCAGTCATGATTCCTGTGATGATCCCTGTGACGGTTACCTGTTTGTTGCAACAGCGCGCGCTCGGCGAGTTTGCGCAGGTCGAGAGAGCGAATGTGGAAGCCAACTCCATTCAGGGTGAGGATTACGCCAAGCTTCGTGCGGCGATGAACAACCCCAAAAAGGACGTGCCGCTGCCTGTGATGGACGAGAAGGATCCGCGATACGTACTGAAGCCGCTGCCGTGGAAGAACATCATTGTTCCGGGCATCGGATTGATTCTGTCCGAGTTGATGTTCGGCTTTGCCGCTGTCTTTGTGATGCGTGCCAACGGTTTACTCGCGCTGTATTTCAAGAAGCACATGAAGCTGGACTCGATGGCTCGTGAGACCGTCTGGGTCGATAAGAAGAAGCTGCTCGAGAACGAAACGCCGGAGCAGAAAAAGGCGCGTAAGCAAAAAGAAATGGCCATGAACTCTGTGGCGGTCGTCGCCTTCTTGGCCGTGATTGGCGGCGTCGCGTGGTACATGCTGAAGCCAGCGGGGCCAGCGGGTGCCGCACCTGTTGATGGCGCGGCACCCGCTGGCGGAGCGGTTCCTGGTGCCGCGCCCGCTGGGGGAGCAGCCGCTCCTGCCGGTGGAATGCCGGCTGGCGGAATGCCCGTGCAACCTGGAGCCGGTGCTGCTGCCGGCGGAGTTGTCATTCCGTAACACGAAAACGAAAGCACGACGCGCAAGCGAGTGGTTGTATCTGAACTACTCGCTTGCGCGTCGTGCGGGTCTGAAACATGGAGCTTACTTCGTGCCGCTCCTCAAATGAGAAACCGTCTTTGGAGTCTTTTCTAGTTCATCACCGTGGCTTGGGAATGAACCGCACGTCATCAACATCCAATTGACCGGTCGCGCCGTTGAGGCCGATGCGGATGATCGCCTCGCGAGTCTCCTTCGGGACGATGACCGCATTCACCGAGCGGCGGTCCCAGTCAGAATCGCGGAGCCACGGGCCGATGACGGCCGTTTCGATTTCTTTGCGAGTACCATCATAAAAGTGAATCGCCAACATCGGTCGCGCGAACTGTTCGGCACCGGGGCGAATCTTTTCGACGCGGACCATCGCGCTGACGGAGATCGTGCCGATTTTGCGACCGTCGATGGCCATGCCTTGGAGCATTTGTGCCAGGCGACCGGGATCACTGTTCTCCATGCGGATGAAGACCTTCCCTTCCGGTGCTTTCTCGGAAATCAACTCCGTCTGCCGTTGATAGTGCCAATTGTCCGGCAGGCCATCTTTGTTGTCGTCGATTTCAAAGCTGCCGTTGAGCAGTTTGGGATTGAGCGGGTCGGGCTTCACCTGTCGCTGCTCTTCGGACTTGCCGGTCATCGGGACGAACAGCGTCGGGATCAACTTCTTCCGTTCGAGTTTGCCATTCTTTTTCTCGAACAGATGAAATGTTTGCTGATAACGCTCGCCGAGCGGGATCAATAACTTGCCGCCATCTTTGAGCTGTTCGACCAGCGGTCTCGGAACATCTTCGGGCGAGCAGGTGACGATGATCTTGTCGAACGGTGCGTGCTCGGCCCAGCCGAGGTAACCGTCCCCTACTTTGCAGGTCACATTCTTGTAGCCGAGTTTCGCCAGCCGCTTTTCGGCGTCGCGACCAAGCTGTTCGACAATCTCGATCGAGTAGACCTCTTTGACCAAATCGCTCAGCACTGCCGCTTGATAGCCGCTGCCAGTGCCGATTTCCAAAACCTTGTCAGTCTCTTTCGGTTCGATCGTTTCGGTCATGTAAGCGACGACGAACGGCGGCGAGATCGTTTGCTGAAAACCGATCGGCAGCGATGTGTCATGGTAAGCATCTTTGACGAGGCCCGCCTTCACGAACTCGTGCCGAGGAACCGTTCTCATCGCGGCCAACACGCGCGAGTCTTTGATCCCTTCGCGTTCAATGCACTCCGTCACCATGCGGTTTCGCGGTTCGCGAAACTTATCTGTGGTTTGAGCCAAGGCAACGGAGACGATTGTCGTAACGTAGAGCGTGACGACCGGCACGATTGACCGCGTATGAAAGCAGCGCATCGAAGTCTCCCTAGCGAACAAGAACAACTACGAACTTTTGTAGGACGGGCACTCTTGCCCGTCGCCTGACGCTCAACGGGCAAGAGTGCCCGTCCTACGAACTTGTTCTTGCCAGAGATCAAGTTTCAGGCAGACCCGTCAGCGATATCTCGATGACCGGCGTTGATTGACTCCGAGGCGACATCACTCGAACCGGCTTGAGCCGACGTCCCCGGAACCAACTGTGGACCGGTTTTGTGGGCGTCGAGAATTCGCTTCAGATGATCGGCGTCCATGACTTCGATTTCGAGCAGTTCTTTCGTCATGTGTTCGAGCACTTCCAGACGCTCTTTGAGAATGTCCAACGCTGCGGTCGCCTCTTCATCAATGATGCGGCGGACCTCTAAGTCAATCTCGCGAATCGTGTCTTCACTGTGAATCGGTTCGGCGGAAGAGCTCGTCCCCAAGAACGGTGAGCGGCGTGTGTCGCTGTAATGCACGCGGCCCAACTTACCGCTCATGCCGAACTCAGTCACCATGCGGCGGGCGATATCCGTCGCTCGCTGCAAATCGTTCTGAGCACCGGTCGAAGTCTCTTTGAAGATGATCTGCTCGGCAGCGATGCCGCCGAGCAACACGCAGATGCGGTGACTCAATTCCGATTGAGTCAGTAATTGTCGGTCGTCTTCCGGTCGCTGCATCGTGTAGCCGAGTGCTCCGAGCCCGCGCGGGATGATCGAAATTTTGTGGACCGGATCGGTGTGCGGCAGACTACACGCGACGAGCGCGTGACCGCATTCGTGATACGCGACTCGAATCTTTTCGTCTTCTGGAATGATCCGCGTTTGCTTTTCGAGACCGGCGACGACACGGTCGATCCCTTCCTCGAACTCTTTCATCGAGACGGATTTCTTGTCTTCACGAGCGGCCAGCAATGCCGCTTCATTCACAAGATTTGCCAAGTCCGCGCCGACGAAACCGGGAGTCAATCGTGCCAGCCGACCGATATCGACGCTGTCATTAATTTTGACTTTCGTCACATGCACTTTCAGGATCGCTTCACGACCGCGAATGTCAGGTCGATCAACGAGCACGTGCCGATCGAATCGACCGGGACGCAGCAGCGCGGGGTCCAATGTTTCTGGCCGATTCGTCGCGGCCATGACGATCACGCTTTGTTCCGAACTGAATCCATCCATCTCGACGAGCAGCGCGTTGAGCGTTTGATCGCGCTCGTCGTGTCCGCCCGGCATCCCGCTGCCGCGCACTTTGCCCAGCGCATCGAGTTCATCAATGAAGATGATCGCCGGCGAACGAGAACCCGCTTGCTGAAACATATCGCGCACGCGAGCCGCTCCCACGCCGACATACATCTCCACAAAGTCGGAACCCGACAAACTGAAGAACGGAACGCCCGCCTCACCAGCGACCGCTTTCGCGAGCAGTGTCTTACCAGTACCCGGAGGCCCGACCAGCAGCACGCCGCGCGGGATACGTCCGCCGAGTGCTTGATACTTTTGCGGCGTCCGTAAGAACTCGACCACTTCCTTGAGTTCTTCGACTGCCTCGTCGATGCCAGCCACATCTTTGAACGTCGCTCGGACATCTTCTTGAGCAAACAACTTGCCGCGACTGCGACTGAACGACATCGCCGCTCCCGGCCCGCCAATGCGCCGCAGCACCATGAGGAGCATCAGCAACATAACTGCCAAGAACGTGACATAAAGAATCACTTCCGGCAGGCTCGATAACGGTCCCGCAGCGCCATACGGAATCTTCTTTGTTTTCAGCAATTCAATGAGACGGTCCTCGTCCCCTTTGAAAAGAGTCGCGATCGGCACGTGGTAATATTTGGTCTCTGCCGGAACCGTGCCAGTTTCTGTCGGTTTGTGGTCTTGGAACTCGATGTAACTGCGGTCGATCCGCAATTGATACACGTTGCCGCTGTGATGCTTGTCTGTTTGCAAGCCGTCGAGGAACTCACTGAAGATGATTTCTTTCCGATTCGGCTTTGAAATCGCTTGCTGTGCGATGAACGCGACTGCGACCAAAGCGATCATTCCATACCAAAACATGTTACCCGACGTCGGAACTTTGTCGGAACGCTTAGGCGGAGTCGGTGTTTGCTTGGAATGATCGGGGGAAGGCGACGAATCAGAGTTCGGCATGGTCGGTCAACTTACAAAGGCCATGAAGGCGGAGAAGGAGCATCTCTGAAGGATCGGTTTGGAATGTAGGGCCGTCCGCGCAAACCGGTCAACCGCGATTTGCCAGGTCGCATTAGCGTGTCCGTACGAAGTCTGACGAGAAGACATCGAGTTCCTGTCGGAAAAATAGCCCATCGTGTGCGAGCTGATGTGGCTTGTTGTCGTCGAGCAAACTGGCCGATAGCCTGCCGTCCGCGAAACCGGTCCTTTGTGATCTCCGTATTTTGAGTCACCGTTTGAAGGAGGCATTTATGCGTCGCAGATTGTTGGCTGTTTGGGTTGCAAGTGTTTTGTTGAGTCACGTGAGTTTCTCTCTCGCCGAGGATTTGCCGAAGCCGAGCGGTGAGGCCATCGTTGCTCTGGATGCGAAGTTGGAGCACCTTTTCACGAGGTCCGTGAAGATTGAAGGAGGGCTCACGGAAGGACCGGCTGTCGCACCCGATGGAGCGATTTACTTTTCTGACATCCCATTCGGTCAGGACAAGGGGATGATCTTGAAGTTCGATCCCAAAACTCAAAAGACGACCGTCTTTGCCGCCGACAGCGGAAAATCGAACGGCTTGATCTTCGACTCGGAAGGTTCTTTGTTGGCCGCAGAAGGAGCGGATTTCGGCGGGCGTTGCATCGCTCGTTGGGATGTGAAGACCGGCAAGAAGACCGTGCTGGCCGATCGTTATCAAGGAAAGCATTTCAATGCACCGAACGACCTCTGTGTCGATCGACAAGGACGAATCTATTTTACCGATCCGAAGTACGTCGGTGCTGAACCGCGCGAACAAGAACACCGTTCGGTCTATCGCGTGGACCGTGACCGTTCCGTGATTGAGATTACTCACGACGTCGGCAAGCCCAACGGAATTGCGATCAGCCCGGATGGCCAGACGTTGTATCTTGCCGATCACGACAATGGAGTGGATCGCATCGGCTCCGACGAGAAACCTCAGCCGGGAGCGATGAAGGTTTATGCCTTTCCGTTGGGCGCAGATGGTAAAGTGAACGGCCCGCGCAAAACGATTGTGGACTTCGGCGATCAAGCGGGCTGCGATGGGATGACGGTCGATGAAAAAGGGAACGTGTATCTCACCTCGCGCGGTTTGAAACGGCCCGGCGTGTTGGTCGTCGATCCGACTGGCAAAGAGGTCGCGTTTATTCCGACCGGCGTCCCCAATCAGAAACCCGACGCACCGGTTGGCTTTCCCAGTAACGTTGAGTTCGGAGTCGGTGACGAGGCCCACTTCCTTTACATCACGATCGACAAGAGCCTGTTCCGGATTCCGTTGAAGGTCAACGGCTATCACGTGCAATACGCCAAGAAATGAAAGCGGCTGCCATGAAAGCTGGTGGGCTGATGCGACCACGCTCGCTCAGAACTTCGTGTCGAGAACTCTGTCGCTCGGCCTACCGGTTTGTGTTTCCGCCTGCGTGTCCGTTATGTCATGACGAGGTCGATGCCTCGTCATGTGAAGTCGATGGACGGCTCGTTACTCCGATTCTTTGCGACCGTTGTTCGAGCGAAATCATCCTCGCACCGGGGAACCGCTGCCTGCGATGCGGCGTGTCGCTTGGCCCTTATGTCAGCAGCGAACAAGGTTGTTCGAGATGCCGTAATCGGGAGTTTCGTTTTGATCAAGTGATCCGACTCGGCGCTTACGACGGTCTGCTGCGTGAGGCGTGCATTCGTGGAAAGTCTTCGCACACGCAACCGGTCAGCGCGGCGTTAGCGAACGCATTGTGGCTCAGCGAACGAGCGACTCTCGAGGCGGTTCAGCCTGATCTGGTCGTCCCCGTGCCGAGGTATTGGACGCGACGACTGACGCAGGCCCATCATCAGGCGGAAACGATTTCACGGGTGTTGTCTCAGCGCTTGCGAGTCCCCCACGCGCGGACGCTGTTGCACAAAACGCGGCTCACGCCAGATCAATCCGAACTGACGGCCACGCAGCGAAAGTTGAATCTGCGCGGAGCGTTCTCGGTCTGGCTCGGTCAGCGTCAGGTCGCCGCCAAGACAATTCTGCTGGTGGACGACATCTTGACGACCGGCACGACCGCGAATGAATGTGCGAAAACGCTGCTCAAGGCGGGAGCGAAACGAGTGATCGTCGCCGCGATCGCTGTTGTCCCGCCGTATCGGCGTTGATCAAAGTTAGGCAAAGCCGCTCGACGTGTGAATTCGCGCGGCTTTCAAAAATATGTGCAGAAAACTGGCTAAGATTTTTGCCCAGTGGGCGAATCTGGCTGGCAAGCCTGATCTCCAAAAGCTCGAAGGCAGCGACGTCATGAAGTTTACGTTCGGTCCGGAAGCCAGACCGCTCGACGGATACACGATCAAGCGAGCCATCGCGCGCGGTGGCTTCGGGGAGGTGTATTACGCGCTGACCGATTCGGGCAAAGAAGTCGCGATCAAGCTGCTGCAAGAAAACCTTGAGGTTGAGCTGCGCGGCGTGACACAGTGCTTGAACCTGAAGCATCCGAATCTGGTCACGATTTTTGACATCAAACAAGACCGCGACGGCGATCACTGGATCGTGATGGAGTACGTCGGCGGCAAGACGCTCGACCGGGTGATTCACGAACAGCCGAATGGATTGCCGCTGGCGGATGTGCTCGCGTGGCTCGACGGTATTGCGGCGGGGATCGGCTTTCTGCACGATCGAGGGATCGTGCATCGCGACCTCAAACCGGCGAACCTGTTTCGCGAGAACGGTGTCGTGAAGGTCGGCGATATCGGGCTTTCAAAATTCATTGCTCCGAGCCGCCGATCGGCTCACACGCAGAGTGTCGGGACCGTGTATTACATGGCTCCGGAAGTGGCGAAGGGGCGCTATGGTCGCGAAGTCGATGTCTATTCGCTCGCCGTGATTGCTTACGAGTTGCTCACCGGCAAGGTGCCGTTCGACGGCGAGACCACCGCCGAAATTCTGATGAAGCATCTGACCGAGCGA